>NZ_JAYMZI010000001.1:0-279283 GCF_037070845.1 Bartonella numerosa | reverse complement strand
AATGAGTTCACGAAGCTAGACAATAAGTTTACGGATTTGGACGGTAAGATTGATGGCGTGAAAAGTGATTTCAAAGACAATCTTCTCGCTAAATATAACAAAGGTGATAAATCCATTTTTATCGGTAGTGATGTAGATGGTGCCGTAATTAATGTTTCCAATAAGAATAGCGGGTCTCGAAAGATTCTTGGTGTAGCCGATGGAGATATTTCCGTAAGTTCGTCTGAGGCAGTGAATGGTTCGCAGCTTCATTCTTTAGGTGATGTGATTGCGAAATCTTTTGGTGGTAGCGCTGATTATCAGAACGGAAGATGGGTAGCGCCAAGATTTGATATCGTGCAATTTGGTGCTCATGGTCTGAGTAGCGGAAAAGAAAGCTATTACACTGTTTCTGATGCTTTTGGTGCGGTTAATGATAATTTCGAAAGCCTGAGCGATAATATGCGTACTATGCAAGATGACATTATCGGAAGTGTGGGGCAAAATTCCATATCATGGGATAGTAACGAACATGCGTTCGTTGCCAGTCACGTGACGTCCGGTGTAAAAACCAATGGTAAGCTTAAGTTTCTTCTTGATGGAAGTGTTTTTTCGGGTTCGACAGAGGCTGTGACAGGTGGTCAGCTTTACAATGTGAATAAGACTATTGCCGAATATCTTGGTGGTGGATCTAAGTTTGAGAATGGAAATTGGGTAGCGCCAAATTTCAAGGTTTCTACGCTCAATGCGGATGGTGTCTTTGAAGATACTGATTACACAAATGTTGCTTCCGCACTCGGTAGCATAAGCAGCTCCTTCAAAAATGTAGGAGAAAAAGTCAAAAATGATGTAGTGTCTGAGCTGAGAAATGATGTTGTTGGCGGAGTTACATCTCAGGTCATTCAGGATATTAAGACTGAAGTCAACGAATCTAGCCTTGTACAACACGATGTATCTACAAATGTTATCTCAATTGGTGGAAATGTAGGTGGTAGTGAAATTACGGTTGGAAACAGTAGTACTGGCTTGCGCACTATCTCTGGTGTGAAAGCGGCGTCGCTTACAGCAATGTCAACAGAAGCTGTTACTGGTTCTCAGCTCTATTCTATGAGTAACGCTCTTGCTTCGTATTTTGGTGACGGTGTCAAGTATGAAGGTGGGGAATGGGTAATACCAAGTTTCACAGTTACCGAACTCAATGAGGATGGTACTTCTTCAAAGCATGGTTACACAAATGTTGCTTCTGCGCTTGAAGGTATGAGCAGTTCTTTTGAAAACCTAACACAAAGCGTCATGAACAATATAGTGGAGGGTATTACGCATGAGGACCTTGTTACCAGCGTTGTTGATGGAGTAAAAAATGAGATAACGGTTGATATCGCTGATGAGCTAAAAGATGATGTTCTCCTTAAAATTGGCAATGATATTACCGATAACGTCACAAAAGAGATTCGTCGTACAAGTGTTGTGAAGCAAGAGGAGTTTGGAAGTGCCATCAATATTGGTAAAGATATGGGTGGAGTTGAAATTACTGTTGTGAACAATGAGGGCGCTTTGCGTGCTATCTCTGGTGTAAAGGCGGCGTCGCTTACAGCATCGTCAACGGAAGCTGTTAACGGTTCACAACTCTTTTCTGTGAGCAACAAGCTTGCCTCATATTTTGACGGTAGTGCAAAATATGAAAACGGTGAATGGATGTTGCCAGAATTTAGGGTTGTTACAATTGATGCGGATGGTGTTGCTGAAGATACCAACTATACAAACGTTGCTGCTGCACTTGATGGTATGAGTAGCTCCTTTAGAAATGTAGGAGAAAAAGTCAAAAATGATATAGTGTCTGAGCTCAAAGATGATGTTGTTGGTGGATTTACAGCTGAAGTTATTGAAAGTATTAAAGCGGATGTTGGTAAATTAAGTCTTGTGCAGCAGGATGCCTCCGCAAATATCATTACGATTGGTGGAAAAGTAGCTGGCACTGAAGTTACGGTTAGGAATAGAGATGGTGAGTTGCGTAGTATTTCTGGCGTAAAGTCTGCATCTATAGGAATTAGCTCAACGGAGGCTGTCAATGGTTCTCAGTTGTATTCGTTGAATAACCAGCTTGCTTCATATTTTGGTGGTGGTGCTAAGTACGAAAATGAAAAGTGGGTAGCTCCGGCATTTAATGTTGTGCAACTCGATGGTACTGTTGCTCGTTCTGGCAAAGATGGTGTGCGTCATACAGTTGCTAGTGCTTTCGATGCAGTTAATGAGAGCATATTGAGTATGAACAGTCGTATTGATGGTATCGAAAATAAGATTCCGAATGCTTCGGGCTCTGGTATTATAACTTCTGGTGATTTAGTTTCGGATTCAGATAATGTTGGTCACAATGGGCAGCTGAATAAGATTACGAATGTGGCTGATGGTAAGGTCGTGAGCGGCTCGCAAGACGCTGTGAACGGAGGACAACTCTGGGAAACGAACGAAAAAGTCGCGCAGATTGAAGAAAAAGTAGGTAATTCTGTTGCTTATGATGTAGATAAAGATGGGCATAAGTTTGTTTCCTTAGGTGGAGATGACAGTGAGCCGGTCTTACTTGATAATGTAGCCGATGGTAAAGTCGAGGAAGGGTCAAAAGAAGCTGTAAATGGCGGTCAGTTGGCGAGTGTTCTTGGTGATGCAAAAAAATATACGGATCAACGGCTAGATGGTATCACAGCTGATTCTATAAATGACGCTGTCGGGCAGTCTCAGTTGTATACGGATATGAAGTTTGAAGCATTAAGTTATGGCATTGAAAATAACCAAAAAGAAGCGAGACAGGCTGCGGCTATCGGATTAGCAGTATCCAACCTGCGTTATGATGATACACCGGGAAGGCTGAGTGTTTCTTTTGGCAGTGGTTTATGGCGTAGTCAGTCTGCGTTTGCTCTCGGTGCTGGTTATACGTCTGAAGATGGAAATGTACGTTCCAATTTATCGGTAACTAGTTCAGGAGGTCACTGGGGTGTTGGTGTAGGGGTTACCTTTACACTAAACTGATCAGATTGACGTAAAATCTCTTCTAAAATTTTTCTCGCCCCTATCTCGATTGAGATGGGGGCGAGCGTTTTTTGTTAAGGAGGTGTGCACGCAATGATGGCAAATAGGGATGTAGAAATTCTATAATTAAATAAAAAAATATATTTTTTTATTTATGTTGCCATAAATCTAGTTATGGCATTAGATGGACGTAAAGTCAGATCGTATATTTTTTTATAAATGAATTTATAATAAATAATTTGAACTTATTTTTTTAATAATCATTTGTATAATAGTTTATAATTTATAAATTTTTATGCCGTAGTGATTTTTATATTATTTATTGTGTTTTAAAAAAAATATACTATACTAATGCAGAGAAAGCTGGTTGTTATAGGAATAATATTTCTCTTGAATAGTAAGATTTCTGTTATCGTTGTTATAAAATATTGGCTTTATTCATGATGGTTGATGGCTCAGAAATGACCATAAGATTCGTGTTAAGAGTAAAAAAATAAAAATAATGTGTAGATGAATTTTTGGACTTCACGGCAAACGGTGGGTGGTCTTTTGCTTCGTTTTGTGGGTGGTTATTTTCTGTTTTTTTTAAAAATATCGTGTAGGGGTGGGCAGCTATTTTGTCCAGAAATTAGCGCTGTAAAACGGCAATTTATTTCTACAGTAGAAAAACGTAGTATCATTCTGTGCCATCAATGAAAGCGTGTTATGTATCGACACGATGGTGTTCACGATGATTAACAAGAGTGTATTGCTCAATCGTTTAAATTCGAACAGGGGGGATGGAACGTTAAGTTTGTCATGGTGGCAACTCAATCAAAAAAGCATTGGTGTGATCTGACGATTGAATCTGAGAATATTCGCAAAATAGGGAAGGCTAGACAGATTATAATCATAGCATGCAGAAAATAAATTAGGGTACGGGGAGCAGGAAATGTCCTGGGATAAAAATGACGGTAAAAAGAATTAATAAAGTCATGAAAAGGCAAAATATTTTGGTAAAGATTTTGTTGGCCTTTCTTGTATTGAGCAGGAGTGAAAGTTTTGCTAGTCAAAATAGTAGTGTTTATACTATACACCCTCCGCGGCTGTCTGTTCCTGGCGGAGCTCCGGGTGAAACACGTCGGATCATTGCACAATTTTACAATTGGACTCTGATCTGCGATGAAAAAAAATCGCTTCACAAGGGGATATGCAACGTAACACAGACTGTTCATGATCAGAAGGATGACACTATCTTCAGTTGGTCCCTTGTTGCTACAAAAAATGGCCAAGCAGTGATGCTCTTTCGGACGTTACCAAAAGCTGATGAAAGTATTCCCATTCGAATGTTCATAGATGGTGTTAAAAAGCCTGTTTTAGTTCGTTACACGCAGTGCAATAAAAAGGTGTGCTTAGCACAATTGCCCGTAGGATCGGCTTTAAGTGGGCAAATAGAGCAGAACAAGGACGTACGCATTTCTTATAAGGTTAAAGAGGGGAACACACTGTCTTTTACCGTGCCATTTAAGGGGCTTAGTGCGGCACTCTACTCTCTGCAACGATGATTGGCCAATTTCAGTAAAATTATTATTTTACTATGTTTCTGTAGTTTTTCTGATGAGAATCTGTGGTGGTTTGTTTTTTATGTTTGATACGATATGGGTTTAAGATTTTCACAAACCTTGTTAGCCGAATTGTATTGGCGGCTAACAATGAAAAATTTCTATAGTCAGTTTAAAAACGACTTAGAACGGAAAGAATATTCACTTTCTTAGGCGGTTTATTGTTCAGCTTATATGCTTTGGAGCATGCTTTAGCTGGGGACGGATCGACGTTAATTTTGGAATGGCATGGGAGTGTATCTGTTTTTCAGGACGTTCCTGTTATGTAGAGTAATAATATTCAAAGGAACCTCTAAAATATATTGTTCATTCTTTATTTTATGATAACTTTTTCAGGAATGTACTCAAGTAGGCTACGTTGAAGAGGACATAGTGGATTTTAAAAGATCCATTTTGTCATAAATAGCCAGTCCGTGATTTAAAAGTTTACCAATGCTGCATCTGCTAAAGGAAATTTTTAGGCATTGTTAGGGCACTTTTGATCCGATAGGATGATACTTATCGTAGAGATATAGTGAATGAGAAGATATTCTTTTATACTAGAAATCTTGATATTGTTTTGTGGTGGGTGGGTTTTGTTTTTATTGTTGATCATAAAAAATGCAGTAAAAGTAGCAAAATACTTATTTTGAATGACACAGTCTGAAAGCTTTAAGGTAGAGAAGCAAAGTTTTTTACTCGAGATTTTCTCGATAGAACTCTTTATCTTTTGTGGGATGTTTGAATTAGAGCTCCAATGATTATGCTTTCAGTGAATTGGAATGTCTTGGAATTGATGGTGTTTTTTCACGCGTCGCACGGTTTAAAAAAGGTGTGTGGTAAGAAGTAACTTTTTTCACGTGTAAGTTATAGATTTCTCGATTAAAGCGTCAAAGAATCATTGTTTCAGACTAAAATGAAGAGTGTTAGGTAGTTGGAAGTAGAGGTCGTTGTCTGGAGTATGGATATTGGTGAGCTGAACGTGTAGTTGTGCTTTTCGATATGGCAATTGGGTGTGGGGATGTCTGAGGTTATATTCCACGGGTTTTCTGGTCTTGTTTCTTGCATTTTCCAGAAAAATCTCACTTTGAATTTTATTACTGTCGGCTGTTGCATCTGCTAAATGTCCTAGGGGACAGCTGTTTGGGTAGTTCTGCAGGTGTAAAAGGTTATATAAAAATTTTTTCAATAATAATTTTGGGCTTATTTATTATAAATTGGGGATCTCTGCTGAGGTTTTTCTAGAAAATTTTTCAAAATTATTTTTGTTGTAGCGAGAGTACATTTCGTTTAGGGTGCCGTAGTTAAAGGCAAGTTGATGATATTGGGATGGATGATGCAGATATCGTTTTTGTAATGGATTTTTATGGGATGTGAGAATGGGGTCACATTCTAAATGAGGGAGATGAGTCCTCATACAATTTAGCTCGATGAAGAAGCTGGATGCTGTGAATTGTAGGTTAAAGAATTCAGTAGAGATTATGTTTTGCGCTGATGCGTGTTGTTATCACCAAAGAGAAAAGGGTTTAGGTATTCAGCGGCGGTCGGAGTATGGAGATAACGGATAATTATGAAAAGAACGACAAAAACGCCGACTGGTGGGTATGGTGGTTCGGGGTCGCATGAATTATATCAACGTGTAAAAAAGAAAGCAGGAACTATCAAGGCGTCGTCGCGGCGATGGTTGGAAAGGCATCTAAACGATCCTTATGTTCATCAATCGAGGGTTGATGGTTATCGTTCGCGCGCCGCTTATAAATTGATTGAAATCAATGAACGTTATAAATTTCTTAAAAAAGGTCAAAGTGTTATTGATCTCGGAGCTGCACCAGGAGGATGGTGTCAGGTGGCTGCACGTATAGTGAGATCAAATGATCGAGAGCCTAGCGTGGTGGGTATAGATTACTTAGATGTTAATCCATTACCCGGAGTTGCACTGCTGAAAATGGATTTCTTACATGCAGATGCTCCACAAAACTTAATTGACACTTTGGGAAAAAAACCCGATGTAATCCTTTCTGATATGGCTGCGCCCACAACGGGTCATCGACAAACGGATCATTTAAGAACGGTTCATTTATGTGAAGTCGCCGCTGATTTTGCTCTCTCAGTTCTCAAACCTGGAGGGCATTTTTTGGCAAAAGCCTTTCAAGGAGGCGCGGAAAACACTCTACTCAATACATTAAAACAGAATTTTAGAACAGTCCATCATGTAAAACCTCCTGCAAGCCGGAGAGAATCCGTTGAGTTGTATCTCTTAGCCCTTGAGTTTAAGGGAAAAATAGAGACTTGAATGTAGCTTCCTCTTTTCAAGAGGTTTTAATTCGCCTATATGTTTGGGGGCGAGAGTGTTTTCAGGCAATTGTCGGTGGTATGTTTGACCGTTTTTTGTAGGTAATGAAAAGCCGGTAAGGTTTGTGTGTTGCTTATAGAGATAGAGGAATTAATTCCTCAGTGGGCGTTTTCATGAAGTTTCTTGATCAAGCTAAAGTTTATGTTCGTTCTGGCTCTGGAGGGTCTGGTGCTGTGTCGTTTCGTCGTGAAAAATTTATCGAATTTGGAGGACCAGATGGTGGCGATGGAGGACGCGGAGGGGATGTTTGGGCCCTTGTCGTTGATGGGCTTAATACGCTTATAGATTACCGTTATCAGCAACATTTTAGAGCGAAAACTGGGGGGCACGGCAAGGGACGCAATATGACGGGTGAGAAAGGTGACGATGTCATCCTTAAGGTGCCTGTTGGAACGCAAATTTTCGAAGAAGATAATGAGACATTAGTTTGTGATTTAACGGAGATTGGACAGCGTTATCTTCTCGCAAAGGGGGGTAATGGCGGTTTTGGCAATTCTCATTTTACGACATCTACGAATCGGGCACCTCGTCGGGCGAATCCAGGATTGGCTGGGGATGAACGCGCGCTGTGGCTGCGGTTAAAATTGATTGCTGACGGAGGACTCGTTGGCTTGCCGAATGCTGGGAAGTCAACCTTTTTGGCATCGGTAACCGCAGCAAAACCAAAAATTGCCGATTATCCTTTTACTACGTTACATCCCCATCTTGGTGTTGCACGTATTGATGCTCGTGAATTTGTCTTGGCTGATATCCCCGGTTTGATTGAAGGGGCTCATGAAGGTGTAGGGATCGGAGACCGTTTTTTGGGGCATGTTGAACGTTGTCGTGTTCTGCTTCATTTGGTTTCTGCTCAAGAAGAAGATGTGGCAAAGGCATATCTTATTGTTCGCAATGAACTGAAGGCCTATGGCAATAATCTGAGTGATAAAACTGAAATTGTGGCTTTAAGCCAGGCGGATACCCTCTCTACTGAGGAGCGTGAGGCAAAACAGAAGATTCTTCATGGAGTAACGGGCCAATCTGTTATGATGCTTTCTGCGGTCAGTCGTGAAGGTCTAGAGGATGTGTTGCGCGCTTGTGCACACGTCATTGAGGCGGCGCGCCAAGAAAATATCAGCGAAGGTGGATAGGGATTGATATATGGCAGTTAGGTCGCACAAACTTGCAAGCTATAAACGTATTGTGATCAAAATTGGGTCCGCGCTTTTGGTTGATCCACGGGAGGGTTTGCGGGCTGAATGGCTCAATAGTTTGGTAAGCGATGTTGCCAGGTTACGCCAAAAGGGCGTCGAGGTTTTACTTGTATCTTCGGGAGCTATTGCTTTAGGAAGGACGCTGCTGCACCTTCCAAAGGGTGCTTTGAAGTTAGAACAGAGTCAGGCATGTGCTGCTTTGGGGCAAATTGAATTAGCAAAAACGTACAGTGATGCACTTGCCCAATATGGTCTAAAAACTGGTCAGATTTTACTCACTTTATCCGATACAGAAGAACGGAGACGTTATCTTAATGCTCGTGCTACGATTAATACTCTTTTGCACTTTGGAGTGGTCCCTGTGATTAATGAAAATGATACTGTTGCCACAAGTGAAATTCGCTATGGTGATAACGATCGTTTAGCGGCGCGTGTGGCAACAATGATGGGTTCAGATCTTTTAATACTTTTGTCGGACATTGATGGTCTTTACACTAAATCCCCTCATCGTGATCCAACGGCCAAATTTATTCCTTTTATTCCGTCGATTACAAGTGATATTGAAAAAATGGCAGACGTTTCCGCTTCAGGGTTTTCTCGTGGAGGAATGAAAACCAAGCTTGATGCCGGGAAAATAGCAAATTCTGCTGGAACAGCCATGATTATAACTTCAGGAAAGCGTATGAATCCCCTGATAGCGATTGACGGAGGAGAACGTGGAAGTTTTTTTGCTGCGAGTGAAAAACCCGTAAATGCCTGGAAAATTTGGATTTCCGGTCATTTGGGCACGTCCGGTATTTTAACGATTGATCAGGGAGCGGTTAAGGCGCTTGAGGCTGGAAAATCGCTGTTGGCTGCAGGTGTTACTGCTGTTGAGGGAGCGTTTTGTCGTGGGGATACAGTTATAATTGTTGATGAGAACGGAATTGAAATTGCTCGTGGACTTGCGAGTTATGGAAAAGATGAAGCCATTCGCATTATGGGGCGTAAAAGTGAGGAAATTGAGTCTATTCTTGGTTATGAAGCGCGTTCCGCCGTGGTTCATCGTAATGATATGGTTCTACATCGTTTTACCGATTCTATGTAAAAAAATGTTTTTTTACTTTTCCGAGTGATTGCATGAGTTTAGAAGAACAGATGAAGAGCATGGGACGAAAAGCGCGTCAAGCGGCTTCGATGCTTGCGGTTATTTCTCCTGAAGAAAAGAGTAAAGCATTAGAAATGGTGGCTTTGAGTCTGGAGGATCGGTTTTCTGAGATATTACGAGCTAATCGTAAAGATGTAGAAAATGCTGACAAGAATAATTTGCGGGCAGCGATGATTGATCGACTTAAGCTGGATGAGCCTCGTTTGCGTTCAATGGTAGATAGTGTTCGTCAAATTGCTCGTTTACCCGATCCTATTGGGCAAGTGATGGGTGAATGGACACGCCCAAATGGGCTTCATATAAGCCGTGTTCGTACACCTCTTGGTGTGATCGGTATCATTTATGAAAGCCGGCCAAATGTTACAATTGATGCGAGCGCTTTGTGTCTCAAGTCTGGAAATGCTGCGATCTTACGCGGTGGCTCGGATAGTTTTCACTCTGCGCATGCACTTCATTTTGCACTGGTGAGAGGATTGGAGAATGCTGGTTTTCCGGGAGATATCATTCAAATGGTCGGAACAAAAGATCGTGGCGCTGTTGGAGAAATGCTGAAGGGGCTGGATGGTACGATTGATGTTATTATACCCCGTGGTGGAAAAAATCTCGTTGCACGCGTTCAGTCTGATGCACGTGTTCCCACTTTTGCACATTTGGAGGGGCTATGTCATATCTATATCGATCAGTCTGCAAAGTTGAATATGGCACGTGATATCGTTTTAAATGCAAAATTGCGGCGGACGAGTGTGTGTGGCGCTGTTGAGACAGTTTTGATTGATCGTAAAGCATTAAAAAAATTTCTTCCTATTTTGATTGCTCTACAAAGAGAGGGGTGTGAAATACGTGCAACAAAGGATATCGTATCCCTCGTACCGGGAGTGAAGTTGGCATCTGAAGAGGATTGGTCATGTGAGTATCTCGATGCAATTCTTTCGGTTAAAACGGTTGAAGGTATTGAGGAGGCTATCTCGCACATTGAACGTTATTCATCGGGGCACACTGAATCGGTCATTGCCGAGGATTTGAAAGTGGTAGAGGCGTTTTTTAATCGTTTAGATTCATCTATTTTACTGCATAATGCATCCACGCAGTTTGCCGATGGAGGTGAATTCGGGTTTGGGGCGGAAATTGGTATAGCGACGGGGAAAATGCACGCGCGTGGTCCCATAGGTGTTGAGCAGTTAACATCGTTTCAATATCATATTAGGGGAAGTGGACAGGTTCGACCTTGAAAAAAACATTTTCCCCATGTCCACGGAAGATTCGCATTCCACATATTGAAAGGTCTAGTGTCGTTGGCCTTTTCGGTGGGTCTTTTAATCCACCGCATTTAGGGCATCTTCTCGTTGCAAAGACCGCAATTCGGCGTTTGCGTCTCGATCAATTGTGGTGGATGGTAACTCCGGGGAATCCTTTGAAGGATCATACACATCTACCATCTTTAGATGAAAGGATACGGTTAAGTTCCGAACTTGTTGATCATCCAAAGATACACGTGACTGGTTTTGAGCAGGTCATAGGTAAGACAGCGTCAGCAGATACGATTTCTTATATTCTCTCCCGTTGTAAAGGTGCGCGTTTTGTATGGGTCATGGGTGCAGATAGTTTTGCAACGATTCACCGTTGGCACCGGTGGCGTGACATTATGTCCATGCTTCCCATTGCTATTGTAGATCGTCCTTCGGTGCGTGCATCAACACTCTCCTCTCCTATGGCATGTGTTTACCGTTCTTTTCGTTTGGATGAGAGAGAAAGTGCGCGGTTACCTTTTATGAAGCCACCGGTTTGGACTTATTTGCATGGACCTCTTTCTTTTGAGTCATCAACGAATCTTCGTTTGGCGGGAAATAATTTTTCTTGAATATTTTATAAGATTTTGCGAATCTCTCCGGTGGGTTTTTTCTTTTGTATTTTTGGATGATGAGAAAGGGTATTGACCTGGAAAACGTTTTACAAAAAAGTTCCCATGATATTGTGTCTCGGGCAGAAAAGAAGCTTTCTTCGGTATCTAAGGGGCTTGAGGTCGTTCTTGGTAGTTTAGAGGATGCAAGAGCGGAGGATGTTGTCTCTATTGATGTTCGGAGCAGGTCGTCTTTGGCTGATTATATTGTGGTGGCGTCGGCACGTTCGCAGCGTCATATTTCTGCTGTGGCGAGTTTTCTGTTGTTCACTTGGAAGGATGGTGGATATGGTCGAGCGAGCGTAGAAGGGCTTGCTGGAGGTGATTGGGTATTAATTGATATGGGTGATATTATTGTTCATCTCTTCCGTCCGGAAGTTCGCCTCCTTTATAATCTCGAAAAAATGTGGCTTGCTCCAGATTTAAACGATACAGAGTCCGTTTTCTTTGGGGATCATTGATATGCGAATTTTTGTTTCTTCTGTTTATTGTATGAAGGTGGGCTCTGCGTGTAAATTGGCGCATCACTATTTTAGTCGTTTTTCTAAAAGTTATATGGTTGTTGGGCTTTGTTTTAAGACCTTTCAGGAAGTATTGAAGAATTGCATTCAGGTGGCGTACCAGTGCATGGAGGAAGAGGGGAGAACGCTTATTGGGTTCTTGTTTGAAAAGTATCGATTAATTGTGCTTGGTGAGCGCAGAAAGTCGATTTCGTCATCCGCTTCTACCGAAAAATTAGGATTGTATGGTGATGAGGGAATTTGTTATTTGGTGATTGCTGTGGGCGGGCATGATGAAAAAGCAAAGGGGCGTGCCAATTTTCTTTCATTTGTCGGTTCTATGATGTGGCTGCATCGGGTTTTTCGTATTGCTCGCAGAGCGGCTTTATTGGGTGATGACGGTTATTAATACTCCCTTACCGCCGTGTATGGGGATTTTTTATATAAATCATTAATATTGTTTTAGACGATGTCATTTAAAGCGTATTCGATTTATGAGACTAAACTTGATGGCTGAGCGAATAAAGGGATTTTTCATAAAAATATGCGATGTTTGTATGAAGGATGCGTGATATTTATAGCGTTGCTATCGAGTGTGTGTGTTTGTTTATCTACATCGTATGCTGAAGATACTGTTAGCAGTGTGGAAGCACATAAAGCATTGGTTGAAATTCGCAAGAGTATTTCTATTTCGCGCGAGCGTGTCGCTTATCTTGTTAATCAGGTTGAGCGTTTGAAAAAAGATCAGCGCGCTTTGACTGGTGCGTTAATAAAAGCAGCTAAAGCAGAACGCAATACAGCAAATGAAATTGCTGAAAGGGAAAAAAAGCTCGAAAAAATGATGAAAAAACAGGCGCAAAGTTATAAAAAATTGGAAAGTCGTCGAGCCGAATTTGCGGGAGTTCTTGCTATTTTGGAGCGTATGGGGCTGAATCCACCCCCTGCTTTTGTGGTACGGACCGAGGATGCGTTGGCTTCTATACGCAGTTCTGTTCTGTTGGGAGCGGTTATTCCTGAAATGCAAGAAAAAATAAAGGTTTTGTCATTAAATCTCAGGGAGTTAGTTGATTTGAATAACTCAATTGCGACGGAGTATTCGGCTCTGAAGACGAAAATGCAGAGTCAAGTGGAGCAGCGAAAGCATCTGGAGCTTTTGCTGGAAAAAAAGGAAAAATTACAGGAAAAGTCAGAAAGAGAGCTTATGGAGCAACGACAAAGAGGTGTTGCTCTTGCAAAAAAAGCTCATTCCTTGGAAGATCTGATTTTAGAACTTGACCGTCAGTCACAGCTCGATTCTAATATTCCTACGCAGGTACGAAAAAATTTGCAATTGTTAGAAAAATACAATTTTGAGGATCAAAAAGGCTCCTTGCTTTTTCCTGTTTCAGGAAGAAGAGTGAGGTATGTTAACAATGGTTCGCATATCACACGTTTTGGTGAAATGATTGAAACAGAATCATCCGCTGTTGTTGTGGCACCTGCTAATGCTTTTGTTGCTTTTGCTGGGCCATTTCGTTCTTACGGGCGGGTAGTTATACTGAATGTTGGAAATGGTTATCATATCATCCTTATAGGAATGTCAGAGATTAATGTGACTCAAGGACAGTTTGTTCTTTCAGGGGAGCCTCTTGGCGTAATGGGAGTGCAATTTACTGCGAACAGTGTTGCATTGGATATAGGAAAAAGTGCTCCGATGCTTTACATTGAGTTTAGAAAACAGGGAAAGCCTGTAAATCCAACTCCTTGGTGGCGGATAGAAAAATCGAAAAGGAATTAAGATGATTCGTAAAATTATTCTTTTAGTCACTGGGGTATTACTTAGTGCTACTTCAATAGTTCTTGTGCATTCTGTTGCTGCTAACAACGGAGGCGATACCTATAAACAGCTGGCTATATTTGGCGACGTATTTGAGCGGGTTCGTACGCAGTACGTGACGGTCCCAGACGATAAGAAGCTGATTGAAAATGCCATAAATGGCATGCTTACATCGCTTGATCCTCACTCAGCTTATATGAACGCTCAAGAAGCCAAGGATATGCGCGATTCCACTAAAGGGGAATTCGGAGGGCTTGGTATTGAGGTTACAATGGAAAAAAATTTAATTAAAGTCGTTTCTCCTATGGATGATACACCTGCTTCAAAAGCGGGTATTTTAGCAGGGGATGTCATTTCAAAAATTGATGGAGTGCAAACGAATGGCCAGACACTGAATGAAGCTGTCAATAAGATGCGGGGAGCTGTGGGGACACCGATTACATTGACAATCATTCGTTCTGGTGTTGATACGCCAATTGAGATTAAGGTTGTTCGTGATATCATCAAGGTGAAAGCAGTTAAGTACCGTGTTGAAGGTGATATTGGGTATCTGAGGCTTATTCAATTCTCTGAGCAGACTTTTGGCGATCTTCAGGCTGCGATTAAGGATATTCAGTCTAAAATTCCTCAAGATAAGCTAAAGGGGTACGTTCTTGATTTACGACTTAATCCTGGTGGTCTCTTAGATCAAGCAGTGAGTGTTTCGAGTTCTTTTCTTGATAAAGGTGAGATTGTATCGACCCGTGGACGTAAGAAGAGTGATGTAATGAGATTTGATGCTAAGCCAGGGGATATTATAAATGGAAAACCTCTGATTGTATTGATTAACGGTGGTTCGGCGAGCGCTTCCGAAATCGTTGCTGGTGCTCTACAGGATCATCGCCGTGCTACGATTTTAGGTACTCAATCTTTTGGTAAGGGGTCTGTTCAGACAATTATTCCTTTAGGTGAAAATGGTGCTTTACGCTTGACAACAGCACTTTATTACACACCGTCTGGCACTTCAATTCAGGGAACTGGGATCACTCCAGATATCATCGTAGAGCAGCCATTACCCGAAAAATATAAGGGGTATGATGTTAAGCTTGGTGAATCTGAGTTAAAAGGGCACATCAAAGGAACGCGAGAAAGCAATAAGGGGTCTGGCTCTGCTGCTTTTATTCCGAAAGATCCTAAAGATGATGTTCAATTGAATGAGGCTTATAAGCTTCTGCGGGGTGAAATGGCGAACGCAGCATTTCCACCAGATCCCAATAAGGATGTTCTGAAATAAGAAGGTGTTTGCATAGCATATGCTTTTAAGGGGAAATTGAATGGACGCGGTAGTAAATTTTAATGCTCTTCCCTATCGAAAATGTGTTGGGATCCTTGTATTTAACCACGAAGGTAAAGTTTGGGTTGGGCGTCGTTTGATGGTGCGCGCCAGGATGGATGCTGATGTGTCTGATTGTTGGCAGCTTCCCCAGGGGGGGATTGATGAAAATGAAGAGCCGCTGGACGCTGCGCGTCGCGAACTTTACGAAGAAACGGGTATTCGGTCCGTGATATTAATTAAGGAAGCAAAGGATTGGTTCAATTATGATTTTCCACGAGACCTTGTTGGTGATGTATTAAATAATAAATATCGCGGACAGACACAAAAGTGGTTTGCTTTTCGGTTTACAGGTGAGCTTTCCGAAATCGAGATTAATCCACCTCCAGATGGTAATAAAGCAGAATTTGACAGATGGAAGTGGGTTGATTTGGAAGTATTGCCTTCCATCATTGTCTCTTTCAAAAAGCATGTATACATGAAAGTTGTAAATGAATTTCGAGGTAGTTTTAGGCACTTATAAAAAAGTATATAATTGTAGAAAGCCATTTCTTTTATTAGAATGACTGTGTCATTGTGTAATTATTAAAAAATGGTAAAAGTGGTTCTGTTTTAATAAAAAATTGGAATGTAAGATGAAAAAATTGTTTAATTTATTTATGATCTCCGCTCTTTTGAGTATTTCTTCTGCGGCGTTCGCTGTGGATTCAAAAACTGCTGCACCCAAACCTGCTGCAGCTGCGTTGCCGAATGGTGCTTCTTCTTTGCTTGAGACTTATGGTTTGTGGAGCGTCAATTGTGGCATACAGGATGGAAAGAGGGTTTGTTTTATACACCGTCAAGAAGTAAATGATCAGAATCGTGTTGTCGTGGCGATGACTCTTATTGTAGATGCTGATAACAGCATATCCGGCAGTATGACAGTACCTTTTGGAATGCTGGTCTCTAAGCCTGTCCGCTTACAAGTAGATGAAGGGAAGTCAACTTTCGAGACCGCTATCCGGACTTGCTTGCCATCAGGTTGTGTGGTTCCCGTAGTTTTTGATAAAAATTTCGTAGCGGCATTGCGCGCCGGAAAGAAGTTGAAACTTTCTATGACGGTTGCAGCCCCGGGTGAGCCAGCTTTCAACGATCTATTCATTCAACTGAACGGATTTAGTAACGCACTCAACCGTCTGATTGCTTTGCAAAAATAATTCTGAGATAAAAAAGCGGCCTTTTTGGGCCGTTTTTAATCTAGGTGAGGGTGGTTTTTGTGCAAATTTACAGATTGGGGTGTGGCGTTTGCTGGGTTTTTAGGGCTTTTGTAGATTTTTCACCTGCTTCGTTGCTGTTTTTTTTTGTTAATGGTTTTACGGTTTAGGTTTCTGTATTTTTTGCTTACACTGAGAGACGTTGGTGTGTGATGTAAATCGTAAACTATTTTCAGTGGGCTTTATGTAATAAACTTTTGGGATATCGTCCTCTATTCCGTCGATTATAAAGAGAGACAGAGAATGGGTTATGCATTGTTTCAGGTGATTGATTTTATTTTCGATATTTACATTGATATTTTGATTGCGAGCGCTGTCTTCTCTTGGCTTTGTGCGTTCAATATAGTGAATGTGCGAAATCGTTTTGTTTTTTTAGTAGGGGATTTTTTGCACCGTATGACAGAACCTATTCTCGGTCATGTTCGGAAATTTTTACCAAATTTTGGAGTGGTCGATGTTTCACCTATCGCAGTCTACGTGATTATTTATTTTATCCGTAGCTTCATGTGGCAGGTTTATGCAAATACGTATTTGTAACATTTTGCTCCGAGTGAATAAGGATGTTCCATAGGGTTGATGCCAGTGGGTTGAGGTTGTTCGTATATTTAATTCCTAAGTCTTCAATCGATAAAGTCGTTGGAGTTAAATATGGGGACGATGGGAAGAAGTGCTTGGTGGTACGTCTTCGTGCTGCTCCTGAAAATGGGAGGGCAAACACACAGCTTATCAGATTTCTGTCGAAGCAGTGGAGAATTCCACTTTCTTGTATTTCCCTAAAAAGTGGAGTTACATCGCGTCATAAACAACTTCATTTTTCAGAATATATAGAAGAGCTGGAAAAAATATTGCACTCTTTAGAAGATTGCGCCTCTGCGCAAAAAAATAGATAAAAAAGATAAATGCGCCTGCTCTTAAGGCAGGCTTTTTATTTTGTCCTGTTGAAATAATTACGTTTTTTGATTACGTTCAATTGCCTGCGTAATCAATTCATGCGCAAAACTCTTGCTACGCCATCCCTCAATTTTAGCCCACTTTCCAGGCTCAAGGTCTTTGTAATGCTCAAAGAAATGCTCAATTTTTTTCAACGTAATTTCTGGGATATCCGTGTAATTATGAATGTTGACGTATTGCTGCGTTAACTTGGTAGAAGGAACGGCGATAATTTTTTCATCTTTACCGCCATCATCTTCCATAACAAGAGCGCCAATTGGAAGGACATTTATGACACAACCAGGCATAAGCGGACGGGTATTGCAGATGAGAACGTCAATCGGGTCCCCATCCTCTGAAAGAGTGTGTGGTACAAAACCGTAGTTTCCGGGGTAAACCATTGACGTATAAAGAAATCGATCTACGAACAAAGCTCCGGATTTTTTGTCCATCTCATATTTTATCGGTTGACCACCAAGGGGAACTTCGACGATGACGTTGATATCTTGTGGGGGATTTTTTCCAATAGGTATTTCCGCAATATTCATGTAAACATCCTTTCCGGGATACGGTTGAATAAGGTGCAATCGATTCGACTGGAAGAATCGTAAAATTAGGTTTTCAAATTGATGAGCGCGCCTTTTCAAAACGCTTTCGCTCATTTGGATCTAAATAAAGTTTACGTAGACGGATATTCTTGGGGGTTACTTCTACGAGTTCATCGTCCTGTATCCATGATAGAGCGCGCTCCAATGTCATCCTAATAGGGGGGGTCAGCTTTACGGCTTCGTCTTTTCCTGAAGCACGCATATTCGTCAATTTTTTTCCCCTTAAAACATTTACCTCTAAATCGTTATCACGTGAATGTATACCGACAATCATACCTCGATAGACTTTAACACCAGCGTCAATCACCATAGGTCCACGGTCTTCGAGGTTAAAAAGAGCATAGGCGACAGATTCACCGCTATCATTTGAAATCATGACACCGTTAACACGACCGGCAATGCTTCCTTTATAAGGCTCATAAGCGTGAAAAAGACGGTTCATAATCGCTGTACCGCGCGTATCTGTTAAAAGTTCAGACTGGTAACCGATGAGCCCTCGAGTTGGTACATGGAAGACGAGACGTACACGATTTCCCCCAGAAGGACGCAGTTCAATCATCTCCCCTTTTCGCTCGGAAATTTTTTGAACGACGGTTCCAGAGTGTTCTTCATCGACATCAATTACGACTTCTTCGATTGGCTCAAGAGTTGTCCCATTTCCATCCTGCCGCATGACAACGCGTGGGCGTGAAACACTAAACTCAAATCCCTCACGGCGCATATTTTCGATGAGAACCGCAAGTTGCAATTCTCCTCGCCCTGAAACATAAAAAGAGTCTTTATCGGCGGATTCTTCAACTTTAAGAGCTACGTTACCTTCTGCTTCTTTCAACAAACGATCACGTATAACACGGCTTGTAACTTTATCCCCTTCGGTACCAGCAAAGGGGCTATCATTGACCAAAAAGCTCATGGTAACGGTGGGGGGATCAACTGGTTGTGCGGCAAGTGGCTCATTAATTGTAGGGTCACAAAAAGTATCGGCAACAGTACCTTTTTGTAGACCTGCAATTGCTACAATATCACCGGCAGTACTTTCCTCAATAGGTTGCCGTTCTAGCCCACGAAATGCCAAAATTTTTGAAATACGCCCAGTTTCCAAAATTTTTCCATCTTGTCCAAGGACCTTTACGTTTTGGTTTGGTCTTATGGAGCCCGAATGAACGCGACCCGTAATGATTCTCCCTAAGAATGGATCTGCTTCAAGAATAGTTCCGATCATGCGGAACGGTCCCTCAGCCGCGGTAGGAGAAGGAACGTGACGCATTACAAGATCAAATAGGGGACTCAACCCTTGATCTTTCGGACCTTCTGGAGATTCCGCCATCCATCCATCGCGACCTGATCCGTAGAGAATAGGAAAATCGAGTTGTTCATCGGTTGCGCCAAGAGCAGCAAAAAGATCAAAAACCTCGTTGATAACTTCATCCGCACGTGCATCAGACCGGTCGATTTTATTAATGGCAACAATAGGGCGTAAGCCCACTTTCAGCGCTTTTCCAACGACGAATTTTGTTTGTGGCATTGGACCTTCGGCGGCGTCGACAAGCACGATAGCCCCATCCACCATATTCAAAATGCGTTCAACTTCTCCACCAAAGTCAGCGTGCCCTGGTGTATCAACGATGTTAATCCGGGTATCTTTCCAAACAACAGATGTTGCTTTCGCAAGAATTGTGATTCCACGTTCTTTTTCAATATCATTCGAATCCATCATACGTTCGCTCGTACGCTGATTATCACGAAAACTTCCAGATTGCTTGAGAAGCCCGTCTACTAGTGTTGTTTTTCCGTGGTCAACGTGGGCGATGATGGCAATGTTACGCAGTAGCATAAACTTTCTTCTTTTCGTTTAACAATATTCGCTCTGAAGGAAAGCCTTTAGTGTTTCCTCCCGATTATCGCGAGCATTCTACATGTTTTTTATGATTTTGGAAGAGGAAGAAATATTTTTACAGCAAGGCATCTACGAAGTTTTTCGCTTTACTGGATCAACCTGCCAATCCTTTCTGCACGGACAACGCTGCCTGTTTCTTCAGGTGAAAAAGGTTTTATCGCTTCACAAGGTACATCTCTCTTTAGACGCTATAGCAGGGTTCCGGATAAAATAAGGGAAGCTACAGAAAAATAAATCACAATACCTGTAACGTCTACTAGGGTCGCTACAAAGGGGGCAGAAGCGCTTGCTGGGTCGAATTTTAAAATCTTAAGGATAAAAGGGAGCATAGAACCGGACAATGATCCAAATGTGACAATTCCGATTAAAGCTGCACCTACTGTCATGGAAATAGCGACCCAATGTTCGCCGTAGTTATAGATGCCTGATTGCTGCCAGATGATAATGCGGGTGACGCCGATCGCTCCGAGTAACATACCGAGAGATAATCCTGTTGGAATTTCACGAATGATGACTTTCCACCAATCTTTAACTGTAAGTTCGCGCAAAGCCAATGCACGTATGATAAGAGATGTTGCTTGTGATCCGGAGTTTCCTCCTGAGCTCATAATAAGGGGAATGAAAAGTGTGAGTACAATCGCTCTTTCGAGCTCTGTTTCAAAATATTGCATAGCGCTTGCAGTGAGCATTTCACCGATGAAGAGTAGGGAAAGCCAACCACCACGTTTTTTCATCATTTCGAGAAAACTGATTTGCATATATGGTTTATCAAGAGCTTCCATGCCTCCAAATTTATAGGCGTCCTCGCTCATCCCATCGACTATAGTATCAAGTACGTCGTCGACGGTGACGATACCAATGACATGGTTATTTTCGTCAACAACCGGCACAGAAAGAAGATCATGGCGCTGAAAAAGGCGAGCAATATCTTCATGATCGGTGAATGGTGATATCGTGATAGGTGTGTCACGCGTAGGAACATTGATAATTTGTTCATTAGGTGAAGCAAGAATGAGGTTGCGAAGTGAGACAGCTTTGAGAAGGGTACCTATTTTGGGATCAATAACATAGCTCGTATAAACTGTTTCGCGTGTTCGTTCGACATCCCGAATGTGATCTAAAGTGTCCTTTACGGTCCAGTTTGATGGAACTGCTATAAATTCTGTTGTCATCAATGCACCAGCTGTATGATCAGGGTAGCTGGTGAGTTTTTTAAGCTCAGCTCTCGTTAAGGGGTTGAGCAAGGTATAAAGTCGTGTGCGTGTCTCCCCGTCTATCTCTTGGAAAACGTCTGCAGCAGCATCTGCAGACATGCCGTCAAGAATTTCAACAGAACGGTTTATGGGCAAAAGCTCAAGAATGGCGGCAGGTTGTTCAAGCTCTGGTTTATCAAAGAGTTCGATAGTATAGTCAAGGGGTAAGAGACTGAGAACGGTTACACGCTCCGTAATATCAAGATCATTAATGATATCAATGGAATCGGCGAAATGCCGATCTTTTAATTCTTTAGCAAGAGCCTCGGGGACGAGATTTTTGAAGTCGAAGGTCGTTTTGATTTCGGTCATGATGAAGTACCTTCCGAAGGATTGGAGAGTTATGAATCCAGATATATGGATAGGATAAATCAAAAATGATGGAAGATTTTAAAAAATCTGCCCCCGGTTACATTTTCAATCGTTAATATTTAGAATAAAGTCAAGGATAAATCGCAGTTCATGAACAATTTCATGAATTATGCGTGCGGGAATTTTCATTTATCTCCCATGACAAAGATGCCTTTTTCTTTCTTGTATTAGGGTGTAAGCGCAAACAGTTATTTAGAAACATTTTGGATAAGTTCACAATCTTATCATTTACATCGTAAAGATAATTGTTATGCTTTAAATTTACGGAGATATAATATTATGGCAAAAGAAGCGGTGCTAGATTGGAAGGGATTTTCGGGGCTTCCTGATTTTTCTTCAATAAGTGATGATGATTTTAAAGCTGCTTTTGAGCAGGCACTTAAGGAGGCTGAAGGAGAGGTTGAAGCAATTGCGGTGATGCAAGAGCCACCAACGCTTGAAAATTTTTTGCAGCCTTTCGAGCTTTCTGGCAAGGCGCTTGATCGTGTATGTTCGATATTTTTCTTGTACTCAGGTGTTTGTAGTAATGTGTTCATTCAGGAATTGGAGCAAGAAATTGCCGTAAAACTTTCCCGTTATTCTTCAAAAATTATGACGGACACACGGATATTTGCGAAGATAGAGCTACTCTATGAGCAGTCAAAGCAGAGCGTATATGACAGTGAGACAACGCGTGTTCTCGAATTATGGTGGAAAAATTTTGTTTGTAATGGTGCGAAACTTGATGAAAGAGGCAAAAAACGGCTTATTGAAATTAATGAAAAGCTTGCTTTTTTAGGCGCTACTTTTGGACAGCATGTTTTGAAAGATGAAGCTGAGTGGGTTTTGTTTTTAAAACAGGCAGATTTGTCTGGCTTGCCTGATGATCTCGTTGCATCAATGAAGGAAATTTCTCGTGAAAAGGGAAATGATGGGGCCTATGCACTGACATTGGCACGTTCAATTGTTGAACCATTTTTGAAATTCTCTCATCGTCGTGATTTGCGTGAAATGGCATTTCGAGCTTGGTCTAAACGGGGAGAAAATGACAATGATAACGATAATCGAGAGATTATCGTTGAGATCATTGCGCTGCGAGATGAGAAGGCCAAATTACTAGGGTACAAATCTTTCGCAGATTTGAAACTTGATAATACTATGGCAAAAAGTGTAAGTGCAGTTATGGATCTGCTTCTGCCTGTATGGGAGCGGGCGCAGATTAAAGCTGCTGCTGAGCAAATCGAATTGCAAGATTTTGCAAAAAAACAAGGAATTAACGAGCCTTTAGCGGCCTGGGATTGGCGCTATTATACAGAAAAACTACGTGCCGAAAAATTTTCTTTTGATGAATCTGAAATTAAGCATCATTTTCAGCTTGATCGCATGATTGACGCTGCTTTCGCAGTAGCGAAAAAACTCTTTGGAATTTCATTTGAAAAAAAAAGCGCCGTTGCACTTTGGCACTCTGACGCACAGCTGTGGGAAGTAAAAAAGTCTGATGGAAGTTTGCTTGGATATTTTATTGGTGATTATTTTGCGCGTTCTTCAAAACGATCTGGTGCATGGATGAGCAGGTTGCAATCGCAACATAAATTGAATGGCGGACAAAAGCCTATCATTTACAATGTTTGTAATTTCGCTAAGCCACCAAAAGGGGCGGCTGCTCTTTTGTCACTTGATGATGCGCGTACGCTTTTTCATGAATTTGGACATGCATTGCATGGTTTACTTTCTGATGTAACGTGGCCTTCTGTGTCTGGAACGTCGGTTTCGCGTGATTTTGTTGAACTTCCTTCTCAACTTTATGAACATTGGTTAACTGTACCAGAAGTATTAAAATCTTACGCTATGCATGCCAAAACAGGGATTTCAATGCCGCAAGTATTGGTAGATAAAATTATAAAAGCACGGACATTTGATGCTGGTTTTTCTGCGGTTGAATTTATCTCATCGGCCCTGGTAGATATGGCTTTTCATCGAGGGGAAACAGTGACTGATCCGGCAATGTTTGAGCGTAAAGAATTAGAAAAATTGCAGATGCCTGACACAATTATTATGCGCCATCGTCCTCCACATTTTGCGCATATATTTTCGGGTGATGGTTATGCCTCTGGTTATTATTCTTATATGTGGTCGGAAGTGCTCGATGCTGACGCTTTTCAAGCCTTTGAAGAAGTAGGGGATGTTTTTAATGTAGGGCTCGCTGACAAATTGAAACGTTTCATTTATTCTGCTGGAGGAAGCTGTGATCCAGAGGAGTTGTACAAGGCTTTCCGGGGGCGGTTTCCTTCGCCAGAAGCGATGATTAAAAAACGCGGATTGTAGAGCACGGCAGCATATGGTGTGAAGCACATTGTGACATTTCCTTGCGGTCCAAATTTGTGCTTGCCTTCTGTCTGTCACGGACGTGTATAACAGCTTTTTTGGTATATTCTATTTTGGATTTTTAAGAAGATAGATTTCAGATCGTAAAAGGACATCACGGAAGAGAAAAATCGTCAGCTCGGTCTTTGTGATGTCCGTTGAGGAGTGGCCATGATTTGTTCACGAAGTCCAAATCCTCTCTGTCCAGTAAGCGCGTATTCTTTTGTGCTATCTCATCTAAGCTCATCGGGGGCTGGTGTTTGATGTTTTCCAGCTCTCGTGTAGACTGGATGAGATGTGTGCTCACATGCGGGGAATTAAAAACAATTTTCAACTGTTTTTCCAAATAAGAGGCAAGCTTTTTCTTTCCTTCAGAGGTAAAATTGATACCATTGTTTGTGCGCAGTTTCACTGCTATTCCATTAACGTCATAGCCTGAGAAAGAAAATTGACCCTGTGTGTCAACGAAACCACCCCAAACACTGACGAAATGCCCCCCTGCCGCTTCTGTTTTATTTTTATAAAGTTCGTTAAAGATTAGCATTTTTCGTGTTAAATCATTGTTCTCAAAAGCAGGTTGCCCCACCCATATCCACGGCTTTCCTGAATCACGAAGACCTTTGGTGATTTCGGTAACTCTTCGTTCGTAGACATTCAGCCACTCTGGTTGTTCTGTGCTTAACAAACCGTGGGGCATTGTGATTGGTTGGTTATCATTCGCGCCAACCATTATGATGATGGCTTCGGGTTTGTTTTTGTCAATAAGCTTAGAAATATTTCTCTTCCAAGAATAATAATCAGTTCGGACCAATCCGGAATCTGGTACTGTACCATTTATGATAATGACACCGGTGTTATCGATATAGAGCCCTTTAAGTGCGTCTGCGGCGGCATATGCCATAAAGTCTCCTATAACAAGGATGCGTGTTGCATTTTTTTCTTTTACGTCTTTTTCTTGTATCGTGGCCCTTATTTGTGGTGCGTATATTTTTTTTTGTTCCAGTTCTCTATGTTTGAACAACAGTTCGAAAAAGCTGTGCGCCTCACTTGTTTTTTTTTGCATAACAGTGAAGACAAAAATAAAGAAAAGCAGGAAAGTGAAGTACACAACGCTGAAATGAGACAAATATTTTACTCTGGATTATCGTTTTCGAAGAAGAAGGAGGACGCTTTGAGATGGGTGCCCGTTGACTTCTAAGTTGTGTTGTAGTTGAAAAGCTTTGATTGCTTTTTTGGAAGCGATTCCTATTTTCCCATCAATCTCTCCTTCATAATAGCCGAGTTCACCTAAATGATATTGCAGCTCTTTCCGTTCTTGAAAAGAAAGAGGCTGAAAAGGTCGATTCCAGTCTTGAACCAATCCTGGATGTCCTGCAATGCGGTTAGCGAGAAGGCCTACAGCAAGGGCATAACGATCAGCATTATTATAACGCCTGATAACGAAGAAGTTTTTTGTCACGAGGAATGCGGGTCCTTCCGTTCCATCTGGACGTTTTAACATTGCAAGCTCAGATAGTGAGGGAAAAGAGTGGTCGTTTGCGTGTCTTACACCGAGTTTTTCCCATTGCTCAAAGGTGATCCAACCGTCAGGAAAATTTTTTTTCTTTGGTAATTTAACTTCTACCCCCCAGGGGAGACCAGGTTGCCAACCATTCATGTGGAGAAGATTAGCTGCAGTGGCGAGGGCGTCCGGGACAGAGGACCAAATATCGCTCCGTCCGCTTCCATCCATGTCGACCGCGTAGGCCAAATAGCTGCTTGGAATAAATTGTGTATGTCCCAATGCACCAGCCCATGATCCTGTGAGCTCGGAGCGTTCAATTCCACCATTTTGTAAAATTTTCATAGCAGCAATTAGTTGTGTTCGCGCATATTTTTCACGTTTTTTGTCAGCATAGGCCAGGGTTGCGAGCGAGCGAATGGCATCACGCACGATACCTTTGTTTTCTAAAACCTTTCCATAACTGCTTTCCATTGACCAAATGGCAAGAAGTATATGTTTGTCAACACCAAAGCGTTTTTCAATTTTAGAGAGCCACTCTTCCCATTTTTTTATTTTGTGCTGCCCCTCTCTAATTGCAATGTCGTGGATCCGATTATCAAAATAACTCCATGAAGGATCGACGAATTCTGGTTGGTGTGCAGCTCTTGCCAGAACTTCAGGGTCAATTGCGTTGACATCCTTGAAAGCTAGATTAAACGTAGATGGTAAAATTCCATTGGCTAGAGCCGTTTTTTTAAATTCTTTAACCCAGTTTTCAAAGCCGCTTTGGGCGTATGATAATGATAAAAAAAACGTCGAAAAAGTGTATAAAATGGCGGTAAACACAATAGCAAAGATGCCCTGTTTCATTGATTTTTTTGGAGAAAAAAAAGTTCCAGATTCTGTTTTTTGCATTTTTTAATTTCCGTCCATTTTCAAGTATCTTTATACGCCATAATCCCGTTTTTGTATCTGGCTTAATTGATTACGTTTTCAAGTAAACACATAGATTGTAATTAGGTTATTTACTTTAAACGAATGCTAATTTTATTCATTTCTTATTTATTGCTATAGTAGTTGAAGCAGTTGTTAAAATACATGGCAATTGAAGTCAGGGGGTTACATTTTTAGTCAAGGGGAGAATGGATGGTATCAATCCGAAAAGTGGCGCTTCCTGTGTTGGTTTTTTCTGCTCTCATTTCCCTCCTGCAGTGAAAACAGCCCGCAAAAAACAGCGAGCACTATGGGCAAGCTTGCTATTCAGCGCATTATAGACGGGGGCACGAAAGCCCGCGTTTAGGCATTTTATGTCCGTTATCGGATTCGGTAATTGATTACTAAAGTCCATTTTAATGCACAAACCAAGTTACGCATAGCACTTCTTAGGTTCAGTAAAAAGGGAAAATTTGAGTATCCAAACGCTTCATAGGTTTCTGTTTATACAGACTGCTTTAAGCAATAGGGGGCATCCTAATCGTGGATTTTTCTTTGGTGTTGGTGTGAGTTGTTTGGAGAGGAATCTTTTGCTCTATTATCATGGGGTGTTGCCGATACGGGTGAAATAAAGTCGTTGTTCTTGGGAGGGCGGTATTAATTAAAAGTTTGGTGGAAGAGATGTTATTCTTCTTCGAGAGTTTTATTCAGAAAGAACGCAAAATACGTTGCATATAATTTTGAAATTACGAGAATGACGGAAAATTAAGAACGAGGAGTGGGAAATGGAATTTAATTGATGGATGCGGTGGTGCGATTTTCAGGTAGGTGGAAGATGTTCTTCGTTGAGAATTGCGGATCAAGGTTTGCTTTTACTGAAATTGAAGCAAATAGCGAATATTGATTTTTTCTTCGGTGTATTTTGATGTGTACAGGTGGTTTTTTATGTCACTAAAAAATTATCTTAAAATCGTCAAAATTAAAAAATGATATAGACCTCTCGTTTAATTTCATTTATCGATCTCTTTTATGAAGAGGCCGTTTTCTCATGTTTTAGATTCGCACAGTGCTGTTGCGTCAGCGCTTAAGACGATTGTGAGCGAAAAGCGAGGGCTTGAGGCTCTTGAGTTGGCTCTTATGGGGAGCTTTTCTTCCTCTTTTAAAACTGCTGTTGAAACTATCAGAAATGCCAGCGGTCGTGTGGTTATCACGGGACTTGGGAAGAGCGGGCACATAGGAACAAAAATCGCTGCCACTTTAGCTTCAACTGGGACTCCTGCCTTTTTCGTACATGCTTCGGAAGCTAACCATGGTGACCTTGGCATGATTGGGTCTGATGATGTTATTCTCGCTTTGTCGTGGTCAGGCGAAACTCTAGAATTAAGTGGCATCATAAATCATGCTGCACGATTTCGTACTCCGCTCATTGCGGTAACATCGGGTAAGCATTCCATACTGGGGCGGCAAGCTGATGTTTTGCTATTGTTGCCAAAGATAGAAGAGGCTTGCCCTCACGGGCTTGCACCGACAACTTCAACGGTTATGCAATTGGCAATCGGAGATGCGTTGGCTATTGCTCTTCTAGAGATGCGGGGTTTTACGGCAACTGATTTTAAAATTTATCATCCTGGTGGTTATCTTGGTGCGAATCTCAAATATGTAGGTGATGTTATGCATCGGGGTGATAGCCTTCCTCTAGTTGTACAGGGTACGACCATGGTTGAGGCTATGAACATTTTAGTTGAAAAACATTTTGGTTGTGTCGGCATTGTAAGTCAGGAAGGTGAATTGATCGGGATCATCACTGACGGGGACCTTGCGCGCAATATGCACGTCGACTTATCGAAATTTGATGTCGATAGTATAATGACAAGAAATCCAAAAATTGTTGGTCCAGATACACTGGTTGGCGCCGCTATGGCTTTCATCAATGACTACCAGATTGGGGCTTTTTTCGTAGTTGAAGATAAAAGGCCTGTAGGAATCGTTCACTTTCATGATCTTTTACGCATTGGTGCTGCTTAAGCTGATATCATTTTTAGGGAAGATGAAGTTTTCTGTGAATTGGCTTCATCGGGTTGGAATGTTGAAATTAGTTGGCACAAACGGTTATTTTTCACGCTCTGCTACGCGGTACACTCCTTTATTTAATAGCTAACCATTTCTGGAGTTTCGTATAGCATAGGGGACGGGACCCGGAGCCAAGAAAAGCACCCATATCCTCCGTTGGTGCGCCCCTGTGATTTTTTTAGCAGCTGTCCTCTTTGAATTAAGCTCTTCGCTTGAGAGAAAATGGAAGTCCCGCGTGTGGTGTGCAGAAAAGTTGCATCTTATCGTATGATATTAGGCAGTTTACTCGGGATATAGTTCCACGAAGAATAGAGTGTATTTCAATTTCTACGTTCTGAGCGTTTATATATTTATAGGTACCTTCTGATAACTTTTCCTGTGTGTCTGCTGCTCTCGTTTCAAAGGTACCATCATAGAAGGAAGAAATAATACCATTCTCATCCATCCATTTACCATCAATTCCGTCTATATTTGCCTCGTGATATTGCGAAAAGCCGCACGCTGTTAAAGCCAGAGGAATGATTATGAGACATAAAATATGACAGGTGTTTTTCATTTTTTCACTCTAATTTTCGTTATTCTACTTTTGAAACTTTATACTTGTTAGATGACACCACTAATCAATATGAGAATTTTGATGAAAATCAATGGAAAAGCAAAAAAAATGGAAAAAAATGCCTTAATGTTGTATTTAGCTAACAGGCTTGATGGAATTCGTATGTGAAGTACGAGAGGTGGGATATGTTCTTTATGGTTTGCAACAATTCTTGCATTAAGCGGCTTGGTGATATTAGAAGGGATCGTTGAAGTTATGGTTGGTCCCATTCTGGTTGCAAGCGAAGATTACGGGAAACGTAGAGAGTTTTCCGCTATGCTTAGGGGCTTTGGTTATCGCGTTATTGAAGCTGAAAATGGTCTACGTACAGTTGATCTTTTGCACAGACGTAAGAATATCGTTCTTGTACTCCTTGACGTTATTATGAGCGATTTGAGCGTGAGTGATTTAATCAAGATGATTAGGGCTGCGGGTGTTTGCATTCCTATCGTTGTGATAGCGCCACAAGATAACCAAGAATTACTGCAGAAAGCTTTAACGGCTGGAGCTATTGATTATTGGATCCATCCAGTTACACCGATGCGACTGAGAGTCACTTTGGACATTCTTTTTCTTATTTCTGCGTTGGAACGCGAAATTGATTACATTAGACATGTTCGGTGGAAAAGTGAAAATCATCTGCGATTTTCTGACTTATGCATAAAAAGTAAAGTAATGCAAAATGTGCTGAAACAATCGAAGGAAGCCGCAGCTTCTTCACAGAATCTTTTAATAGAAGGTGAAGCAGGAACAGGTCGTGAGACGTTAGCTCGCATTATTCATCATGAAAGTTGTTCATCGAGGAAGGATTTTGTTCGGTACCAGTGTTCGGCTGTAGCTGACCCAGAAGAAGAAAAACGCCAGTGGTTTAACGAATTTTTGCCGCTGACTTCTTACATTGAAGAAGGAACACTTTGTCTCTGTGATGTTGATAGGCTTGAGCCTATACAGCAGAAGCGTTTCGTCCGTTACCTTGCTGAAAGGGAGAAAGTTGTAGGAAGTGGAGGTTATCCCTTCCGAATCATCGCCCTTTCGACATCACGGCTTGCTGATTTGGTTCAGGAAGATTTTTTTTCGTGTGATTTATTTGAACAGCTCTCTCAATTGCACATCAGTGTCCCTGCTTTGCGAGAATTAAGGGACGATTTTCCAGAGCTTGTGCAACGTTTAATTGACAGAATTATCGTTGAAACGGGAAGATCGCATGTGCATGGTTTGGCGGGATCAGCTCTTTCGCTGCTCATGCACTATGATTGGCCTGGTAATTGGGATGAAATTGAGAATTGTTTGTTTCGTGCTGTTCTACTTAGTGAGGGGCCGCTGTTGACTGTTAGAGATTTTCCGCAGTTATTGGGGAATCCGTTGGTGGGCGCTCCAAATATCATTGAGAGTGATGTTAAAGAATGCAACGAAAAAGGAGCAATACAATTTTTTGATGCTGATGGACATATTCGTACTTTTGCTGATATGGAGCGTGATATTATCGAAAGAGCAGTTCAGCACTACAAGGGGCGCATGAGCGAAATTGCTCGCCGTCTTCGTATCGGGCGTTCCACACTTTACCGTAAAATAGATGAATTGAAAGTGATGAATAATCAAAGTCAAAAGTAAAATATAGGAAAAATTTTCATTTATAGGATGCATAGTGGAGATCGGGGTTTTAAGAAGGGGCGGTTTTTTGTGAATTCTGGTTATCGGGGATGGTCTCGTTCGGACTGGCGCATATTGCGGCCCAGTCTGTGGGGGCTTCGTTGGATTGCCTTTTAGGTTCTTGCCACCTCATTGTAAATTGCATAATATATTGATTGTGGCTTCTACGCTCTTGATACAAGAGTGCAATTTTGGAAACGCTGATGCTGTACCGGCGCGTTCTCAGGCACGAGGCGATGTCTTCTTCGCTACTCGTGTTTATAGTAGTACGATAACTTAAAAATGGAAAGTATTCTTCTTGTTTCTGCTAAATATTATTTTTCATTTTATTGTGTTTTTTTTTGTTTCATCTGTATTGGCGGTTTATACATACGGACGTTTCATGAAAAATGCTCGGGGGAAATGTTCTTATGCGTTTACTGTTAAAAAAGATGAAACCAAGCTTGATCGTGTCGTAAGTAAGCTAGCTCAGGAAATGAATGGGCTGGGTATTGATAAAGATGCTCTTTCGCTCATCGCTAATAATCTAGATGCGTTTTGTGCCCGTGCTATAGGAGCAGCGCAAGCAGGGCGTAGTCTTGATTTGATGTACTATATTTGGGATGATGATTTAACGGGTCGCTTGTTGTTGAGTGAAGTTGTTAAGGCGGCTGACCGGGGTGTTCGTGTACGCCTTCTTTTAGATGACATTAATGCCCAGGCACGTGATCCGGCCTATATTGCGTTGGATAAGCATCCCCATATTGAGGTTAGAGTGTTTAATCCAGGGCGTGCGCGCAAGGGTGGTTTGCGCCGCGGTTTAGAGATTATACTGAGGGCGATCATTGTGACACGCAGAATGCACAACAAAGCCTTCATTGTGGATGGCCGGGTAGCCTTTGTTGGGGGAAGAAATATTGCGGATTCTTATTTTGATGCAGGAAAAAAATCACGCTTTAGAGATTTAGATTTAATGCTAATTGGTCCATCGGTTAAGAAAATAGAATCTGTTTTCGACGATTTCTGGAATAGTGCTGTGGTCCTGCCGATTCACACTCTCGTTGTTTCTAAAGGTGCGGTTAGCCTCGATTACTGGAGGGATCAATTGCGAAAGTTTCGTGATTCAAAAGTTTCTAAGGTTTATCTGGATTATGTTAGCGAGCATATTAATTTTGAATTCTTTATTCAGGCAGGGAAGCGATTATTTTTGGCAGAAAAAGTTGTTGTTCTTTCTGATCCTCCGGAAAAGGCATTACGTAAGAAAACAGAAAACTGGCTCATGAAGGCTCTTTTACAAGTTCTTAAGAATGCAAAAAAAACGGTTCAGATTACATCACCGTATTTCGTTCCTAGTAAGGTGGGTACGCGTAATTTGGGCAATTTGGTCTCAAAAGGTGTTGATGTTAAAATTCTGACTAACTCTCTGGCAGCTACTGATGTTGCACTTGTACATGGAGGCTATATGCTGTACCGCAAGGCATTGTTGAGGAGTGGTGTTAAGCTTTATGAGTTAAAGCCAGACAGCGGCGTCTATGGATTACGACTATTTAGATCGAGTAAGGCAAGCCTGCATACTAAAGCTTTTCTGGTTGATAGCAAAACTGCTTTCATTGGATCTTTCAATTTTGATCCTCGGTCGGCTACATTGAATACGGAAATGGGAATTCTTTTTGAATGTGCACCAATTGCAGAGAGGTTAAGTTTGCTTTTTTCTGAGGAAACTACTGGTGAGATGAGCTATCGTCTTCGTCTTGACGATAACGATCGTATTCATTGGGATTTTATTGAAGGTGAAAAACAGTGTAGCGTTAATTGTGATCCAGAAAGTAGTTTTTGGCGCCGCGCGTTTGCAAAAATAGTAAGTTGGTTACCCATCGAGTCGCAATTATAGATTTTTCAAATTAGATCTTGGAAAGTGCTTTATTTTCCTTTTCATTTCGTTTTCTGCATGGCATAATTCGCCGCCAATTCGCAATTTATTAGAGCTGCGGTCGTGTATTTCTCGGAAGTGAACTGCGGCGTTTTGTTGTTAGAGGAATTTGGCTATGGCAAAGATTGTTGAAACGAAGACGGGTGCGTTGGCATTAACTTTTGATGATGTGCTTTTACAGCCGGGTCACTCTCTTGTCATGCCGAGCCAAGTAGATCTCAAAACGCGCGTTGCGGCGGATATTGAGCTGCATCTGCCGTTACTTTCTGCGGCGATGGATACTGTAACGGAATCGCGTTTGGCAATTGCTATGGCTCAAGCCGGTGGACTCGGTGTTATCCATCGTAATATGTCTTCTGTAGAGCAGGCTGAGGAAGTACGCCAAGTCAAGAAATTTGAATCTGGTATGGTCGTTAATCCAGTGACGATCGGGCCGGATGCAACGCTTGAAAAGGCTAAGGCTTTAATGCGTTCTTATGGTATATCAGGTATTCCTGTTGTTGAAGATGATGCTGAAGGCGAAACTGCCGGGCGACTCGTCGGTATTTTGACAAATAGGGATGTGAGGTTTGCATCGGATCCGAAACAAAAAATCCGCGAATTAATGACGCATGAAAATTTAATCACGGTGCGTGAGAATGTTCGTCTGGATGAAGCGAAGTATCTTTTACATCACCACCGTATTGAAAAGTTGTTGGTAGTGGATGAATTGGGCCGTTGTGTTGGCTTGGTGACGGTTAAAGACATTGAAAAGGCGCGATTAAATCCGAATGCGGCCAAAGATTCTCAAGGGCGCTTGCGTGTTGCTGCTGCAAGTGGTGTTGGGAAGGATGGAATTGAACGCGCTGAAAGATTGATCGACGCTGGTGTTGATGTTTTAGTAATTGATACAGCGCATGGTCATTCTCAGCGTGTATTAGAAACAGTTGAGCATATCAAGAAAGTGGCGCCTTCTACAGCTATTATTGCTGGAAATGTGGCGACTTCACAAGCAACGCAAGCCTTAATTGATAGTGGTGCAGATGGAATAAAAGTTGGTATTGGTCCTGGTTCTATTTGTACAACTCGGATTGTTGCGGGTGTCGGTGTCCCTCAGCTTGCTGCCATCATGGGCGCTGCAGAGGTTGCTAACAAAGTGGGTATTCCTATCATTGCTGATGGCGGAATTAAAGCTTCGGGTGATTTTGCTAAAGCTCTGGCGGGTGGGGCTTGCGCTGCCATGATTGGTTCTCTTTTGGCTGGCACAGATGAAAGTCCTGGCGAAGTTTACCTTTATCAAGGGAGATCTTTTAAGGCTTATCGTGGCATGGGGTCGGTTGGCGCTATGGCAAGGGGGTCGGCGGACCGTTATTTTCAGGATGAAGTTCGTGATGAACTTAAGTTAGTTCCCGAAGGTGTTGAAGGACAGGTTGCTTATAAGGGCCCTATAGCGTCAGTGTTGCATCAGCTAGCTGGCGGGTTGCGTGCTTCGATGGGGTATGTCGGGGCAAGAAATCTAGCAGAATTTCGCGAAAAAGCGACGTTTGTTCGTATTACCAATGCTGGGCTCTATGAAAGCCATACGCATGATGTGGCTATTACGCGGGAAAGCCCGAATTATCGTAGGCCCATTTGAGATTTTCGAAAGTTGGGTCTGTTGTACGATGGCATAAAATAGTCTTGAGAGGGATAGGGGGCTTTTTTGCTGTGTTAATGACATTTCACGAGTATGAAGAAAGAGCTGGAGTTTTCACCTCCAGCTCTTTCTTTGGTTTTTTCAGAATTAAAAGAGTTAATTTTTTGAGGTTTTGCGCTCAGTTTTTTGTGTGTGTTGGCGGCTGTGAGTTTCATGGCTTTGGGCAGGTTTTTTTTTGTTGTTTGAAGGCATCGTACCGTGGCAACTTTTAGATACTGCCGTTTTCCCATTACTGTGAGTATTCATTATTTTCTCCTTTTAGATTATTTAGCATATAGGCTACTATAAGAACGGTCGTTCCAGATAAGTGGTTCCACGCAGTTTTTAAAAATTGCTCCATGTTTTTATTAGAGATGAGATGGATTTGCGCGGCCATAGCAGAGGCGTTTTTTATTTTGTCGGAGAATGATATTCGAAAGAAGTTGGATGTTTATACTCAGCGCTACAATCAAAGCTACTAGGAGGAAAAATCTTACGGAGGCAGTGGTTGTCCATAGAGTAAAGCAAGATCCCGTGTATTTTAGAACAATAAAAAATGCACATGAGCAATACATAACAATATGTTAGATAATGAGATACGATTTTATAAAATACGTGATTAAAGTCATTCGCTTTTTGATGCGAATTTTTCGTGGTTTATTTTTAGGAAAGTTCATTGGTGGCGAGAAGTTAATTTTATTTTTTTCTTTAACTAAGTTAGGTTTAACGGGAGAAATGGATGCGGTTGGGTGGACGTTTGCAAGCGGCAATAGATGTTCTTAGAGAAACGGAAGTTCGGTATCGTCCCATCAGTGAGGCTTTAAAAGATTGGGGTTATTCTCATCGCTTTGCTGGAGCAAGTGATCGTGCTGCAATTAGCACAATTGTTTATGATGTTTTGAGGCGACGTTATTCTTTTCAATGGCGTATGGACAGTGATGAAATTCGGGATATCGTTTTTGCTACTTTATTAGATGCGGGAAAAAAGACGATCGAGCAAGTTGATGCGGAATTAGAAGGAGATCGGTTTGCGCCGCGGTTATTGGGGGACAAGCAGCGTCAATCGTGGAGAAAACGGCAATTAATTGATGCGCCAGACTATATTCGTGGTGATATTCCTCAATGGTGTAAAGCCCATTTATTTCCTTCATTTGCAGATAATTGGGAGAGAGAGGCGGCTGCGTTAGCAACCCGTCCTCCTTTAGATTTACGGGTGAATAGTTTGAGAGCAACGCCGGAGAAGGTGTTTAAGGAATTGGCAAAAATTAAGGTCCAATCTGTGTCGTGGTTTCGACAAGCTTTAAGGATTTCACCAATTGAAGAGTTCGGCCGCCATCCTAATGTTCAAGTTGAACCTGCCTTTCAAAGAGGGCATTTTGAAATACAGGATTTGGGGTCTCAGATCGTTGCTTACCTTATTGAGGCAAAAGCGGGTATGCAGGTGTTGGATTATTGTGCTGGCGCTGGTGGGAAGACTTTAGCTTTAGCTGCTGGTATGAACAACCGCGGGCAAATTTACGCTTATGATTCAGATAAGGTTCGCTTGGCTCCAATTTTTGATCGCCTCCGAAGGGCAGGTGTTCGTAATGTGCAATCACGGGTGAAAATAGAAGAATTGGAGCCATTAATGGGGCAGATGGATGTCGTTTTATTGGATGTTCCTTGCAGCGGTACGGGGACGTGGCGACGTCGCCCGGATGCGAAATGGCGCTTAACACCAGAACAGGTGAAGCAACGTCAAGTAGAACAGAGCGCTATTTTGAATTCGGTACTGGAATACCTTAAACCAAGTGGTCGTTTGGTCTATATAACGTGCTCCTTATTTATTGATGAGAATGAGGAGCAAATTTCTCGTTTTCTTCAAAAAAATTCCAATTTTTATCCCATAAATATGCGTGCGCTGTGGCAGAGACATTTTGGTCTTTCGGCTGTGCAACCAATATTTTCGAATTATGGACTTACCCTGTCACCAGTGACAACGAAGACGGATGGATTTTTTTTGTCTATTTTGCAACAGAAACATTAGTTTGTAATGTTCATGATTTTTATAAAAGTTGCATTTTTTTATGCTAAACGACTTGTGAAAAAGTAAAGATTAGATAATAAATCTCATTCAATAATTTCTTGTATTACCGATTGGATTTTTATGAATACATCGCATTCAGGTACTGTTCTTATCATTGATTTTGGTTCGCAAGTTACGCAGCTTATTGCACGTCGGGTGCGGGCGATGGGGGTTTATTCTGAGATTATTTCGTTTCAGTCGGCTTCAAGATGGCTCAAACGCATGAAGCCTGATGCTATTATTTTGTCAGGCAGTCCTCACTCAACTCTTGATGACGGCTCTCCACGTGCTCCGAGGGAAGTTTTTGAGGCCGGTATTCCAGTTCTTGGGATTTGTTATGGAGAACAAGTTATGTGCGTTCAGCTTGGAGGAAGCGTTGAGGCTTGTCATAAACGCGAATTTGGACGTGCTTTTCTGGAAGTGCAAGAAGAGAGTCCGCTTTTTGATGGTGTGTGGAAAAAAGGATTCTCTTATCAAGTGTGGATGAGTCACGGTGATTGTGTGACGACTTTGCCCAATGGCTTTCATGTTATAGGGACGTCAAAGGGTGCTCCTTATGCTGCTATTGCTGATGAAGAACGCCATTTTTATGCGGTGCAATTTCATCCTGAAGTGGTGCACACACCAGATGGTGCTAAACTGCTAGAAAATTTTGTTTATAAAATTTCTGGTCTGAAAAGCAATTGGTCAATGGCAGCTTATCGTGATCGGGCGATTTCTGAGATACGCGAAATAGTCGGAAAAAGTCGTGTAATTTGTGGTCTTTCAGGCGGCGTTGACTCATCGGTTGTAGCTGTACTTCTTCACGAAGCAATAGGGGAAAAACTGACATGCATTTTCGTAGATCATGGGCTGATGCGTAAGAACGAGGCTGAAGAGGTTCTTATGTTATTTCGGAAACATTATAACATAAAGCTCATTCACGTTAATGCTACCGATATATTCATCAATGCATTGAAGGGTGAAACAGATCCGGAGAAAAAACGCAAAACAATAGGTCGCCTTTTTATCGAAGTTTTTGAAGAAGAAACCAAAAAGATAGGTGGGGCAGAATTTTTGGCGCAGGGGACGCTTTATCCAGATGTCATTGAGAGTGTATCAGCTATTGGCGAGGCGACAACGATTAAGAGTCACCATAATGTAGGTGGATTGCCAGAGCGAATGAATATGAAACTGGTAGAGCCATTACGTGAGTTGTTTAAGGATGAAGTTCGAATCTTAGGGCGAGAGTTAGGGTTGCCAGAACAGTTTATTGGTCGTCATCCTTTTCCAGGTCCCGGCCTTGCAATTCGATGCCCGGGTGCGATTACGCCTGAAAAATTAGAAATTTTGCGTGAAGCTGACGCCATCTACCTTGATGAAATTCGAAAAGCTGGTCTTTATGACGAAATTTGGCAGGCTTTTGCTGTTCTTCTCCCCGTTCAAACTGTTGGTGTTATGGGTGATGGGCGAACTTATGAATTTGTTTGTGCTCTTCGCGCTGTGACTTCTGTGGATGGTATGACTGCTGATTTTTATCCATACAGTGTAGAGTTTCTTGGTAAAGCGGCAGCGCGTATCATCAATGAAGTTAAAGGGATCAATCGCGTTGTGTATGATATAACTTCAAAACCTCCAGGTACCATTGAGTGGGAATGATTGCGTGTGTGGCGTTGGTTAGGGAAATTGACAATGGCATATGCGTGTGTGTGCGTATAAAGCGGTTGGTTGCGCCGTTTCAGTTTTGGCTTTGAAGCGAAAAATTTTGATTCTGAGTTAGAGATAAAAATCGTACTGTCTTGGACAGCGGAGAATGTGGTCTAATCATAAGACTTGTCATATTTGATAATTAGAATTCGTTGGCTTTATAAGCAGTGGTTTGTGTTTTCTGCCACTCACTATTCATGATAGCTTATTCTACAAAAAGTATGGAGGGGTCATGTTTCAAACTCTATATTTTTTCTGCATATTGGCTCTTTATGAGGTGGGTATCTGGATCATTGTGTATCGGAGCTTTCGGGGGGGGGCACGTGGTCGACATCGGTGGAAGTGCGCATCCACGGAGCGGACTATATTTGAGCTTTACGAATTATGCTATGAAAAATAAACTTATTTTGGGAGAGAAAGTGGAAAGAAAATGCTGCCTCATTTCATCCATTGTATAAAATATACAAAAAATTGAAATGTGGTGGAATGAATTTTTCAGCTTTTCCGGGTTATATTGTCGCAGAAAGGTGGACGGAGAGGATAACGTATTGGCTGAGTTGCAATAGAGCGGGGTAAGCTTGAAGATCTATTCAAGATGGGGGGATTATGCTGAAATTCTCTGATCTTACTTATTCTAAAATTTTTTCAGGTATATCAGACCGATATCGGTGCAGAAATGTGTTAAGCAAGTGGCTCATAAAGGGTCAGTTGAATGCCCTTTTGGCATGTTTCTTCTAATCGCTTAGTAGGGTAGATTCTTAATGGGTTGATTGAATGTAATTTTTATAAAGGATAATTTGAAAATTATGGCCTTGAGTTAATTAACGATTGTAAGGAGATTGTTGCGCGACTTCTCAGCGTTCTGGTATTTAGGTTAGAGTGGCTGCTACTAAGGGTGAAGATACTCTAGCTGTTGGCCTAGGGTGTTCACGTTTGTGCGTTGGAATTAATCAACTTAGGTTCGAATTAGGTGGCTTACATATTTTTGTTCATAAATTCGCGTAGGCGATCAGTGGGGCTTACGGCACTACAGCTCCTCGTAAAAAACTCTTAAACGACATCTTCGGTGAGTGTGCAGGAAAACTCCATGCAAAGGTGGTTACATTGAAACCAAAATGGCTGAATTCGCACTGAAATCTACTATTTCTGCGTTGGATGTTGCCAAATTATGTACGTAACGAGAAAAAAGTTTTGCTAACGACGATTTAGTATGAAACTACAAAGAAAGTACGCTGATTTTTAATCATGTCACTGTTTTTGTTCGTTTTATCAAAAGCTTAGAAAAAAACTGTAACTATGTAACTAAGGTGGATTCTCGTGTGCAAAATTGGAAAGTTAGTCCGAGCGACGACCACCCCATTTAAAATTAGAAAGCCGCTCTTATACGTAATATTCGAGAAAATTTGTCCTTTTAGGTAGCAATGGTAGTTAAAATGAGATCGATGTGGGTGCGCATTTTTTTGTTTCCAGTAGGTAGATTTTGGATTGGCTGCGTTAAGGTATAAGTTGGGCAGCTGTTTTGATGTGGGATAATTTTAAGCGGGAAAAAATTGTCAAAACGGAAAAAGTTTCAGATGATACAGTGTGGGCAGCTATATTGTTTTGCGACGTTTTTGACTTTATGGTTATAGGAAATTTTATTGTTAATGAATCGGCAATGATAGAATTCTAAGAGTGGGCATTTTGAGGATGCTATGTTCTCCGGAATCTGATACTTAATGGGTAAGCAGGCAAAAAGAGCTTTTAAATTTTTGTCGTGTGCGGTTGGTGTTATTTCAAATTTAGAAGTGTGAAGTTTTCTATGCCTAAGCAAAAAATTGTTGCGCATCGTGGTGGAAGTAGTCTTCGTTCTGAAAACACACTTTCAGCATTCCGCAACGCAATCGCGCTGGGAGCCGATGAGGTTGAATGCGACGTTCATCTTTTGAAAAGTGGCGAAGTGGTTGTCTTCCATGATTTTCATTTAGAGCAATTAGTTGGAAAAAAAGGGTATATTCATGATATTGATGATGAGACACGCAAGAAACTTCGTGTGCAAGGAAGCAGTGAGGCTCCCCCTTTATTAGAAGAATTGCTTGATCTTTTAGGACCGACTGACGTTGCGCTACATCTTGAAATTAAGACATGTGGCGAAGTCGAGCGTGAGTATATTTTGTCACAAAAGGCACTCGCATTAATAAAAAGCCGAAACTTGGAAAAGCGCGTTTCCGCAATCAGTTTTGATCCTGCTAGTCTCCGCCCTTTTATTGAATCAGGAATACCATCTGGCCCATGTATCGATGACTTTGAAGGTGATATGTGTCGTTATTTTTCTGAGTGGAAACAGTTAGGGTATCGTGATTTGAGTTTATATGGTTCTCTTGCTTCCCAAAGTTTTGTTGAGTCTGCGGTTGATGCTGGTTTTACTGTAGGAGTATGGACGATCAATGGACAAGCTCGGTTATCGCATTGGCTCGGTACATCGGTACATTATATAACGACAGATCAGCCTGATCTCGCTTTACGGTTGCGCTCGCAAAAATAAAGACAATTTTGTGCCGTTAAAAAAGCAAAGTCCTGTGTTTCTGCGATTGCATATTTCTGCAAAGTAATGAGAAATCCATGGAAAAAGGTTCGTAACTCATATGTTGATTGCTAGATATAAATTTCGACTGCAATGGTTACGTTGATTATGTGCGTTTTCCTGTGTTTTTGTTGAAAGTATGGAAGTTTTGAAGAGCGACGGTAAAACTTAATTTCTGCCCGTGGTCGTTTGCGAGGCGCTCCTTCGTTTCTATGGTAAAAAGAGAATCATTCCAACGTGTCACAATGTGACATCCTGTTCCAACAGGCTTTATAAGTTCGATTTTTGTGTGAAATACAAATCCTTTATTTGGATATTCACCTAACAGGATTGCTTCTGGCCTAAATGCCAAAAGATCAGTTTCTTTGCTGCAAGGAAATGAGCTGCTAAAATGTTGTTCTAAGATTTCACGATCAAGAAAATTTATTGGTGGAGAACCGATGAAGTCAGCGACGAAGGTTGTCGCGGGGTTGTCGTAAATCTCCATGGGGGTTCCTATTTGTTCTATGTGTCCTTTATTAAGAACGACCATTCTGTCAGCTAATGTCATTGCCTCTAGCTGGTCATGGGTGACGTACAGACTGGTTGTCCCCAAAGAACGCTGTAGGGTTTTAATCTCTATGCACATTTGTGCGCGCAATTTTGCATCAAGGTTTGAAAGCGGCTCGTCAAAAAGAAAGATGCGTGGTTGACGTACAATTACACGTCCCATTGCAACACGTTGCCGTTGTCCTCCTGATAATTGATGTGGCTTACGATCCAGAAACGGCTCTATTTGCAAAAGCTTTGCAGCTTGTGCGACACGTTTTTTGATTTCATCTTTCGGGGTTTTGCGATTTTTTAGACCGTATTCCAAATTTCCACGGACCGTCATATGTGGGTAAAGCGCGTAATTTTGAAAAACCATAGCGACGTCGCGATCAGCTGGTTCACGATCATTGATACGCTCATCATCAACGTATAGCGTGCCTGAGGTAACTTGCTCAAGTCCAGCAATAATACGCAGTAAGGTTGATTTGCCACATCCTGAGGGGCCGACAAGGACAAGAAGCTCGTGGTCTAAAACGGTTAAATTTAGATCGTCAATAATCAAAATTCCGTTGTCGTATTGCTTTTTTATATTAGATAATTGAACTGTGGCCACGATTATTTCTCCGTTTCGACGAGGCCTTTAACGAAAAGCCGCTGCATGAGGATGACTATTAAGACGGGTGGCACCATGGCAACGACTGATATTGCCATGAGGATATTCCATTGAGGGTCGTGTTGGAGTGATTCTACTATAAGTTGCTTTAAAATCACAAGAATGGTTTGATGTTCTTGGTCTGTTGTAATGATAAGAGGCCAGAGGTATTGCACCCATCCGTAAATAAACATGATGATGAATAAAGCCGCAATATTACTTTTGCTCAAAGGTAAGAGAATGTCCTTAAAAAATTTAAATGGTCCCGCGCCGTCTACGCGTGCGGCTTCTAAAAGCTCATCGGGAATAGTTAAAAAAAATTGACGAAATAAAAACGTTGCGGTCGCCGATGCTATGAGTGGAATGATCATTCCACTATAGCTGTTTATCATACCCAATTTCGCAACGACAACGTATGTTGGGATGATACGAACTTCGACTGGAAGCATCAATGTAACAAAGATGAGAGCAAAAGCGGTTTTCCGGAAAGGGAAGCGCATATAGACAATTGCATAAGCAGAGAAAAGAGAAATAATAATTTTTCCGATACTAACACCTAGAGCCATGATGAATGAGTTAATTAAAAGTGGTCCCAATCGTGGAAGACCCAGTTGCGTGAGTTTATCACCAAAGATTGCTGTATAATTTTCTAGAGCGTATTTTCCTGGAAGTAGAGGAAGTGTTCCTGCACTAAATGAAGCCGAACTGTGGGTGGAGGCAACAATAGCGACATAAACTGGAAAACAGATAATGGCGATACCAATAATAAGGATAAGATGGGTCATAAATTTTAAAACAGGACGGTTTTCAACCATGATGTTCCTCTTAATTCCTTAATATTGTACGCGACGCTCGATCCAGCGAAATTGAATAAATGTCAGCGCAATAACCATAAGCATTAATATTGCCGATTGTGCTGCTGAGGCGCCAATGATTTGATTTTTAAAGCCATCATCATACACCTTATAAACGAGAGTGCTCGTTGCACGCGCTGGTCCTCCAGATGTCATGTTGTCTATCATACCAAAAGTATCAAACATGACGTAATGAACATTCATGACGAGGAGAAAAAATGTCGTTGGTGAAATTTGTGGAAAAATTACAGTCCAAAATCGCTTAAAAGGACCTGCACCGTCGATTGCTGCTGCTTCTATTTGAGAGCGTGGGATAGACTGAAGGCCGGCAAGGAAAAAAAGGAAATTATAAGATATTTGCTTCCAGCTCGCGGCAATCACAATAAGGATCATGGCCTGAATGCTATTGACACGATGGTTCCAGATGATGCCAGTTTTTTCAAAAAGAACAGGAATAATTCCGATAGTAGGATGAAAAATGAATAACCACAATATTCCTGCTAATACGGGTGCAACTGCGTAAGGCCAAAGCAACAGCGTAGTATAGGCTTTCTTTGCATGAATAACACGATCAACAGAGACGGCCAAAAGAAGCGATATCGCCATTGAAATAATGGTAACAGAAGCAGAAAATATTACAGTCGTGAGAAGTGATTTTATGTAAATAGGATCAGACAGGACCGTTACGTAATTTTCAAAGCCAATAAAGGTCTCTGTAAAACCAAAGGGGTCTTCACGTTCGAAAGATAATTTTATCGTTTGGGCGGCAGGCAGAAAAAAAAATAAAAAAGTTACTGCAAGTTGAGGGAGTAGGAGCCAATAGGGAAGCCATCTGTTTTTGAAATACGCGTGTTTTTTTTGCATTTTCAGGTTTCTTTAATGAGAGGCATTGAAAAATTGACGATAAAAAACATTGGAAAACCCACTCTTTAGGTCGAGTTTCTTAATTTTCGATGGCAGTGTAGAATTTTAATGATTAGCTCTTTCAAATTCACGGAGAAGTTTATTTCCACGTTTGACGGCTGCACCCAGTCCTAATTCTGGTGTTTTAGAGCCATCAAGAACAGCTTCCAATTCCTGATCAAGAACAGAGCGAATTTGCGGCAAATTACCAAATCTTATCCCTCTGGAATTGATTGTCGGTGGGTTGAGGTCGATCTGCTTGATGGCTATATACGCGCCTAAATTTTGATCGTAAAAATGTTGTTCTTTACTCAATTCGTAAGCAGCTTTTGTGATAGGAAGATATCCTGTCTTCTGATGCCACTTTGCTTGGTTGTCTGCTCTTGAGAGAAATTTTAGGAAAGCGGCTGCTCCCGCGTATTCCTTCGGGGTGTGGCCCTTTAATACCCAAATAGAAGCGCCACCGACAATCGAATTTTGTGGAGCACCCTTTACATCGTCGTAATATGGCAACATACCAAATCCAACGTCAAATCGGGCTTCAGAGACTATACCGGCGCGTGATCCTGCAGACTGCATAAAAATCGCACAGTTTTGCGCCATGAACATTGGTGCTGAATCCAACGCGCCAGCGGGGCCGCCGTAGCGAAAGATACCTTGATCGTGCCACTTTTTGAGATCTGTCCACATCCGTACTTGTAAGGGCCCGTTGAATGTAAGCTCTGAGTCCAGTCCACCAAACCCATTGTCTTTCGTCCCAAAGGGAGTGTTATGCAAGGCTGAAAAGTTTTCTACACCGATCCATTGAGCCGCGTAGGACATCGTAAAGCCACAGTTCGCTGCTTTAGACTCGAGAATTCTTTTTGAGAATTCTTCGACATCTTTCCACGTTTTTGGGGGCTGTTCGGGGTCGAGCCCCGCTTTTTTAAAAATGTTTTTGTTGTAGTAAAGGATTGGCGTTGAGACGTTAAACGGCATGGAAAGCATCCGCCCTTGGGAATCGGAGTAATAACTTCTCACGGCCGGTAGGTAGTCTGTGGAGGAGAATTCTTGTTTCGTATCCGCCATAAGCTTGTAAATCGGGTAAATCGCGTTTTTTGCGGCCATCATAGTTCCGGTACCAACTTCGTAAATTTGGGCGAGGACCGGCTGCTGCTTTCCGCGAAATGCTGCAACAAGAGAGACCATACCCTCTTCGTATTCACCGCGAAAGGAGGGGATAATTTCGTATTCGGATTGGTTTGTATTAAAGTCGTTGATGAGACTTTCGGTTTGTTTTCCCAACTCTCCGCTCATAGAATGCCAAAAGCTGATTTTTGTCCGCGCAAAACTTGCAGTCGCCATGGTCGTGGCAATCGTAAGTGCTGCTATGGAAAAATGAAAACGATTCATAGCTCAACCTTTCCGAAGTGATGGAACGTAGATATCCTTTAAACTGTAGCATCACATATGCTATTTTAAAAATACGCCAGTCCATTTAAACAGGAACCACTAAAAGGTCAAACAAATTTGTTTGGGCTCGCTCGTTTTCCTTCTGCAACTGTTTGCTATTGTACTTTAACGTGATTACACGGATATTTGATGAAAAAAGCGATATATCTTAAATGAGCGGTATAAAAGGAAAATTTGAGAACGCATGCAGCAGGTATCGTTTAATTTGAGCGTTACATTTGGATCTATGATACACAGGAAGTAGGTGCTTTTAATTTTTATAATATTTACTTTTGCGGTCTTTTTTGTGATGGATTCGGAAAAATTGTTTGCGTTGTTGTTATAATTGTAGGTTATTGTGCTTTGATTTAACGCCTTTTATGGCGTCAATGATGGTGTTTACATTATGCTGCATAAAAGCGAGATAGGTTGCGGCGGGGCCGTCTTTGTTAGATAGTGCGTCGGAGTATAACGTTCCGCCAATTTTTAATCCCGTTTCTCTTGAAATTTGTTCTATGAGACGAGGATTCGAGATATTTCCAACAAATAAAGCGGCTACTTTATTTACTTTAATTTGTTCAATAAGTTTGGCTACATCGGCTGCAGCGGCTTCTGCTTCCGTTGATATGCCCTGGGGTGCAAGGACAGTAAGTCCATATTCTTGAGCAAAGTAGCTAAAAGCGTTATGGGATGTAATGATAGTTCGTTTATCTTTTGGAATGGCTGAAATCTGTTTCGTGATAATCATCTGCATTTCATCCAGCTTTTTGATGTAAGCGTATGCATTTTTTTTGTAGTTTGGACAGGATTGCTGATCAATTTTACAGAGAGCAGTAGCGATGTTTTTGATATAAATTTTAACATTGGGGATGGTTTGCCAGGCATGTGGGTCTGTATTGCTGTGGTGGTGTTTGGCGTTATGTTTTTGATTTTCAATTTTGATAGGAAGGATATTAGCGCTAGCTTTGACGAGAGGTGCTCGTGTGCCACTTGCCGCAATGAGACGGTCGATGAATCCTTCTAGGTTGAGACCATTGATAAAAATAATATGAGCATTTTTAAGATATTTGGCATCGCGAGGAGTCGGTATATAAGTGTGTGTGTTGGCATTCGCTCCGATCAGAGTAGTTACAGAAACGTGATCACCTCCTACGTTTTTTATTAAATCTGCAAGAATAGAGAAGCTTGCAACAACTCTGATCTTATTCTGTGCGTTGTGTGCAGAAATAGAAAATGGAAAGAGAGCAAATGACAAGAGGGCTCCAAGAAAAGCAAATTTAGGCACATTATTTCCTTATAGTGGGGGGGAAGTATGCAAAAAGATGAGAAAATCGTGTTGCGATAAGGCCACGCGGACTTATGATGCTGGAAAAAAGGTAAATAATCCCCGCCGCAATAATAATAGAAGGGCCAGAGGGAATTGACAAATGGAAAGAAAGCAGTAGTCCACACACGCTGGAAATGATTCCTAAAAAGATGGAAAATATGCATATGGAGCTAACACGAGAGAACCAAAAACGGGCTGTAATGGCCGGAATCATCATGATGCCAATAGAAAGCAACGTTCCTAATGACTGAAAGCCGCTAACCAGATTTAGAACTACAAGTCCAAGTAGCGATATGTGGGTATATTTACTCAGTGGAGAGAGTGATTGAAAAAACGAAGAGTCAAAGCTCTCTACTACGAGCGCTCGCCAGAAAATGCAAAGACAGGACACTGTGATCAGCATTATAGCGGTGATGAGGTATAGTGATTGTATATCAATGGCAAGCACAGAGCCGAACAAGAGGTGGAGCAGGCCAATCGTTGAATCTTTAAGTGAAACAATAATAACGCCCGTTGCTAGGGCAATGAGATAAAAGACTGTCATTGATGCGTCTTCTGTCTGGATGCTATTTCGTGAAATTAAGGCAGTTGCTATTGCAACAATAATGCCAGCCAATATTCCACCAAGTGTCATAGATATTAGGGATAATCCACAAAAAAGAAAAGCGGCTGCAACACCAGGAAGAATAGCATGGGATATAGCATCTCCTGTCAGACTCATTCTACGTAACATCAAAAATACACCGGTAGGACAAGCACTGATTGACAGAAGAATCAAACCGATTAAAGCGCTTTTCATAAAATAAAAATCGATGAAAGGTGCGAGGAGAAATGCGTACACGTTTCATTATCCAATATGGTTGGAGGTGTTGGTCGACAGGTATTGTTTTTGCGGTCTGATTCGAAAAAAATCAGGTGTGAAAGACGACACGATGTTGTGAGTGCTATCTTTGAAGAACTGTTTCGTTTCTCCGTAAAAGGCGTTGTGCTCATTAATCTGGATTGTTTGGGGAAAGTATTTTTGTACAACAATGGGGTCATGCAATGCTGTAAGGATTGTTCGCCCTTGCTGGTGCCACTGAATTATTAATTCTAAAAGATTTTTTTGGGTATTATGGTCGACGCCATTGAAGGGTTCATCAAGTAAGATAATATCGGCGTTTTGTACGATGATGCGTGCAAAGAGAGCACGCTGCAGCTGACCGCTTGATAATGTATCAAGCGATCGGGTGGCGAGCGCTGTAAGACCAACCGCATTAAGAGCGTTTTGGACTGCGTATCGATAGGGGCGCTGGCTTTTCCATAATCCACAAAAAGACCATAGCCCTGTCTTTACGAGCGCTTCTACATTAATCGGAAATGTTTTGTCGATGTTACATTGTTGGGAAAGGTAGGCTATACGATTTTTCTTCGATTTTGTGATTTTACCGCTAATGGGCCTGATTAGGCCAGCGACAGCTTTAAGCAACGTAGATTTTCCAGAACCGTTATCACCCGTTATCGCAACTAACGAACCTGACATGAGTTTCGCCGAAAAACTCCTTACTGCTATTCTTTTTGCGTAGCCTAATGTCGCATCGTCAAAATGTAGACCCATAACCTTCGTCTTCGTTCATTGTTTTTATAATAGTTATGTTATACAATTACATATGTCAATAATATTATGTTACAATGTCGTACAAATATCGTGGAAAGTTCAAAACAATGGTTGAATTTTTGTCATGAGATATTAAAAATATACGGTGTTAGCAGCGGATGGAGATATACGCGTTCCATTGAGTGTTTGAGTCTTTTCGTGATGGAAAAGTAAGGGTGGGAAGGCATTTTTGCTGGCGTATTTCTTTGCCTTTCGTGGGGTTCTTTACTCATGAAAGGGGGGTGAGGTTTTTGAGGACAGCTGCTTCGGGTGTTGTGTTATCGTAGATCATTTATTTTTAAGAGATGGTAGGAGGGAAGTGCGGTGCAGGCAAGCGGTTATTTTATAATTGGGGGGGGAAGAGTGCCATGATGAATTGTAGAATAATCGTATATTCTTATCATAATTTTTAAATTAGTTGATTAAGAATGTGGGGATTTTCTGGTATATTTAGGAAGCTATGTGTTGCTTGAGTGGGGGTGTGGCTGCGCATAATTTACGTGAAAAGCTGATTTTTGGAATTATGGAAGTTGGAAAAAATGTCTATTACTATTTACAGCAAGCCTTCTTGTGTTCAGTGCGATGCGACGCGGCGCGCCTTTGATGCCAAAGGTATTGGTTATCACGTTGTCGATATTTCCCGTGATGAAAAAGCGTATAGTTTTGTCCGGTCTTTGGGGTATCGTCAGGTTCCTGTTGTCGTATGTGGTGAGAATCATTGGTCTGGTTTCAGGCCGGATATGATTAGTGGTCTTTGTGATTGATGGGGCTTATCGTCTATTATTCGAGTATAACAGGTAATACTGAGCATTTTGTTTCTCGGGTTGACCAGCGGCTTTTCAAAATTGATAAAAAAAAACCTCGCGCGTTAGTTGGGGAGCCTTATGTTTTAGTCGTTCCCACGTACGCGGATGGTGAAGGTAGGATGGCCGTACCAAAGGCGGTTATTCGTTTTCTTAATGAAGTAGAGAATCGCAAATTAATTCGCGGTGTCATTGGCGGTGGAAATCGTAATTTTGGTCGCAATTATAGTTTAGCTAGCAAGATTATTGCTGAAAAATGTTTAGTGCCCTGCCTTTATCGTTTTGAGCTTCGTGGAACTGACGAGGATGTCGTGCGTGTAAAGAGGGGATTGGAGGAGTTTTGGAAACAATCAGTATGGAACGGCTGAAAAAATTAGGTAAAGTCACAGATTATCATGCATTGAATGCGATGCTTAATCTCTACGATGAGGATGGTCATATCCAATTTGATATGGATCGGCTTGCAGCGCGGCAGTATTTCCTCCAGCATGTTAATCAAAATACGGTTTTTTTTCATAATCTTAAGGAAAAAATAGACTATTTGATAGAGGAAGGTTACTACGAAAAAGACTTGTTTGAGCTTTATGATTTTTCTTTTATCAAAAGGCTTTTTAAGCGTGCCTACGCGTTCAAATTTCGTTTTTCGACTTTTTTAGGTGCGTTTAAATATTACACGAGCTATACATTAAAAACTTTTGACGGAAAGCGCTATCTTGAACGTTACGAAGACCGTGTCTGTCTGGTGGCTTTGTATTTAGCGCAGGGGAACAAGGCTTTTGCTGAAAGTCTCGTAGATGAAATTATCACGGGGCGATTTCAGCCTGCGACGCCAACATTTTTGAATGCAGGGAAAAAGCAGCGCGGCGAATTAGTGTCGTGCTTTTTGCTGCGGGTTGAAGATAGCATGGAATCGATAGGTCGTTCTGTCAATTCAGCTTTGCAACTTTCAAAGCGGGGTGGGGGTGTGGCGCTCTGTTTAACAAATTTGCGGGAAGCGGGGGCGCCGATAAAGAAAATAGAAAATCAGTCTTCTGGTGTTCTTCCCGTGATGAAACTTCTTGAGGATTCCTTTTCTTACGCTAATCAACTTGGTGCACGGCAGGGCGCTGGTGCTGTTTATTTGCACGCGCATCATTTGGATATTATGAAATTTTTGGACACAAAGCGCGAGAATGCTGATGAGAAGGTCAGAATCAAGACGCTTTCTCTTGGTGTAATCATCCCTGATATTACTTTTGAACTCGCGCGTAATAATGAGGATATGTACTTGTTCTCACCCTATGATATTGAGCGTGTTACAGGAAAACCCTTCAGCGATATTTCTTTAACGGAGCATTACCGGTCTTTTGTTGATAATGCAAAGATTCGTAAAAAGAAAATAAGTGCACGCGTCTTTTTTCAGACCTTGGCTGAGATTCAGTTTGAGTCAGGTTATCCGTATATTTTATTTGAGGATACTGCTAATCGTGCCAATCCAGTGGCAGGGCGTATAAGTATGAGCAATTTATGTTCAGAAATTTTGCAGGTGAGCGAGGCGAGTGAGCTGGAAACGGATTTAACTTATCGCACTGTTGGGAGTGATATATCTTGTAATCTTGGTTCAATGAATATTGCAAAAGCGATGGAAGGTGGTAGTTTAGGGGAAGCGGTGGAAATTGCTGTTCGTGCTCTCACCTCTGTTTCCGATATGAGTAATATCGCTTGTGTTCCTTCTGTCGCGAAGGGTAATGCTGAAAGTCATGCAATTGGTTTGGGACAAATGAACTTGCATGGATTCTTGGCGCGTGAGCAGATTTATTATGGGTCTCCGGAGGCCATTGATTTTACTAATATCTATTTTTATACTGTGGCATATCACGCGATACGCGCTTCTAATTTAATCGCGCGCGAGCGTAAAGAGACGTTCGTGGGGTTTGAGAAATCGGCTTATGCGGACGGCAGTTTTTTTGCAAAATACATCGATAAAGAGTGGAAGCCGCAGTCTGCGGTTGTGCGAGAGATTTTCGCGCGTAACGGTATTGCTATTCCAGATCAAAAAGATTGGCAGGAGCTCAAAAATTTAGTTGTTGAGCATGGTCTTTATAATCGCAACCTTCAAGCCGTGCCCCCTACAGGGTCTATCTCCTATATTAATCACGCGACATCTTCAATTCATCCAATTGCTTCAAAGATCGAGATCCGTAAAGAAGGAAAAATTGGACGTGTTTATTATCCGGCTCCTTATATGGACAATACAAATTTAGATTTTTACCAGGATGCTTACGAGATTGGTCCTGAGAAAATTATCGACATTTACGCTGCTGCTACGCAGCATGTTGATCAAGGACTTTCATTAACTTTATTTTTTCCGGACACGGCCACTACACGTGATATTAATCGTGCGCAAATTTATGCCTGGAAAAAGGGCATAAAGAGCATTTATTATATACGATTGCGTCAGATGGCATTGAGCGGGACGGAAGTGGATGGCTGCGTTTCTTGCAGCTTATAGGAGGTAGTTTGTATGACGAAGATTACGACCAAGAATCCTGTCGTGAGCGCTGTTAATTGGAATAAATTGCAGGACGAGAAGGATCTTGAGGTGTGGAACCGCTTAACTGGGAATTTTTGGCTACCCGAGAAGGTCCCGCTTTCTAATGATATTCCTTCGTGGTCGAGTTTGACAGAAGAAGAGCGCAGGCTAACAGTTCGTGTTTTTACGGGTTTAACTCTTCTGGATACAATTCAAAATACTGTGGGAGCCATTTCGCTTATGGCTGATGCGATAACAGAGCATGAGGAGGCCGTGCTAACGAATATTGCGTTTATGGAAGCAGTTCATGCACGTTCTTATTCTTCTATTTTTTCGACCCTTTGCTCAACGGTAGAAGTTGATGATGCTTTCAGGTGGTCAGAAGAAAATGTCCATTTACAAAGGAAAGCGCGGCTCGTGCTTGAGCGTTATGAAGGGGACAACCCATTAAAGAAAAAAATTGCTTCAACGTTGCTTGAAAGTTTTTTATTTTATTCTGGTTTTTATTTACCTATGTATTGGGCCAGTCGTGCGAAATTGAGTAATACGGCTGATTTGATTAGGCTCATCATCCGTGATGAAGCTGTACATGGTTATTATATAGGTTATAAATTTCAATTAGGGTTCGCAAAGCTTGATGAAACTAAAAAGCAGGAAATTAAGGATTTCGCGTTCGAACTGCTTTTCGATCTTTACAATATTGAATGCAAATATACTGAAGATCTTTATGATGATATTGGGTTAACAGAAGATGTCAAAATTTTTCTTCATTATAATGCGAATAAGGCTTTGATGAATCTAGGGTTTGAGTCCCTTTTTCCTCCTGAGGTTTGTCGTGTTAATCCAGCTATTTTGGCAGCTTTATCGCCGAATTCCGATGAGAATCATGATTTTTTTTCGGGAGCTGGTTCTTCCTATGTTATTGGTAAGGCGGTTGCTACTATGGATGATGATTGGGAATTCTAACGGTTGTGTGCGAAGAGGAGCGCGCGGGGTATATTGTTCAAGTCTCTGCGCACTTCCAGGCACTGGAAGCCGTTTCCTTCGAATAAGTTGCAAACTTCCTTGTCTTGGGAATGTCCAATTTCAACGGCTATGTGGCCGTTTTCTTTTAAGTAGTTTGTTGCTTCATGGACGAGCTTTCGATAGAAGTCGAGACCGTCTTTTCCGCCAATCAATGCGCGTAGTGGATCGTAGCAACGTACTTCCTTTGAGAGTTTCTCAATATCTTTTTCTGGAATATATGGTGGGTTAGAAATAATAAGATCAAACCGCCCTGTAACGGAGTCAAACCAGTCACTGAGAAGAGGTGTAAAGCGGTGAATGACTTTTGCGTTTTGCGCATTTTTTGTAGCTGTTTTGAGGGCATCTTCAGAAATATCGACAGCCACTGCGGAGGATTGAGGGATCTGTTTAAGAATGGCGATCGCAATTGCACCACTTCCTGTCCCCATGTCGAGTAGTAATGTCTTTTTTGATTGCTCCACCTGTTTTCTTAAAAATGGCAAAACGATGTCTACTAGCGTTTCTGTGTCAGGGCGCGGTTCCAATGTATCTCGAGATAATGAAAGGGATATACCGTAAAATTCTCGTGTTCCTATAATACGGTGAACGGGTTCGCCGGCAATACGTCGCTGTATTGCGTGTTCTAGTTGTGTCATTTGTTGAGGGGAAATGCGCATGTTAGGACGAGAGATTCTGTCAGATGCATCCGTTCCTGTTACCCATTCAACAAGTATCCTTGCATCAAGACTGGCCTCGGAAATTCCTTTATGACGCAATTCTTTTTTGGTTTTTAGGATGACATTATTGAGAAAACAGTCGTTCATCCATTATTATCCATTTCTGTGAGGAGAGTCGTTTGGTAATCAGAGATGAGAGCATTTATAAGCTCATCAAGGTCTCCCTCTATAATACTGTCAAGCTTGTATAGTGTGAGGTTGATGCGGTGATCGGTAACACGTCCTTGAGGGAAGTTATAAGTACGGATACGCTCTGATCTATCACCGGAGCCAACTTGGTTTTTACGTGACGCTGAGCGCTCATTTTCCGCTTTTTTTTGTTCAATATCGAATAGGCGTGCTCGTAAAATCTGGAGCGCACGTGCGCGGTTTTGGTGTTGTGACTTTTCTGCTTGTACAACCATAATGCCTGTTGGAATATGTGTAATTCGGACTGCCGAGTCTGTTGTGTTAACATGCTGTCCTCCTGCCCCTGACGCACGCATTGTATCGATACGAATATCCTCCGGCCGGATTTCAATGTCAATTTCTTCAGCTTCTGGAAGTACTGCGACGGTGGCAGCAGATGTGTGAATTCGTCCGCTTGTTTCTGTTTCGGGGACGCGCTGTACGCGATGAATACCAGATTCAAACTTCAGTTTAGAAAATACCCCTTGTCCTGAAATGGTAGCAATAATTTCTTTATATCCACCAACCTCGCCTTCATTAAGTGAGATAACTTCGACTTTCCATTTGTGGGCGTTGGCATAGCGTTCATACATGCGGAAAAGGTTACCGGCAAAAAGCGCTGCTTCCGATCCGCCTGTTCCTGCTCGAATTTCGATAATAGCGCTTTTTTTATCAGCAATATCTTTTGGTAAGAGAAGAATTTGGAGCTCTTTTTCGAGCTGCTTCCTTTTCTGAAATAATAGTGGAAGCTCTTCTTGAGCAAGATTGCGCATATCTGCGTCTGTTAGTTTATCATCGATCATAGCTTCTAGCTCTTTAATTTCTGCGTAAAGAGCGTTTAGAATTTGTATAGAGGCAACAATTGGTTGTAATTCTGCATATTCGGAAGCTAGCTTCACATAAACTTCAGCGTCAGGATTTTGAGCCATTTGGCTTTCAATTATTTCAAAGCGCTTTTCAAGTTGTTTCATACGATCTTGTGGCAAAGAAACCATGACAATACTAGCCTAATTTGTTATAATATTCTCGTTATAGTGTTGGTGATCAATCTTTTCATAGCATCATATAAAAGGCGGTAATAAAGCAGGAAAGCTTTTTTGCCAACGGGGACTGCGTGTTTTACATTGAATTTATACAAATCTGACTTACGGGGAGGGGATTAGGCTTTGCGTACGATCCCTGGAGGTCAGGGGTTGCGCTTTTTCCCGTAAAGCTCAAGTCGGTGGTGTATGATGTCGTAACCAAGGGATTTAGCAATCTCTTCTTGCAAATATTCGATGACATCCGATTGAAATTCTATGACTTTTCCCGTTTCTATATCGATTAGATGATCGTGATGTTTTCCGTCTGCTTGTTCGAAACGAGACGGTCCGCCGTTGAAAGTATGGCGATGAATTGTCCCATTTCCTTCTAATGTTTTCATAGTTCGGTAGACTGTTGAAAGTGAAATAGTCGAATCCATTTTGTTGGCGCGTTGAAAAATTTCAAATGCGTTTGGGTGGTCGTCTGTATCGGTTAAAACATCGAGAATAATGCGCCTTTGACGGGTTACTCTCAAACCTGCGGTGCGTAACTCTTTCTCGTAATTTCGCTTTTTATGCATTTCAATCATTTTCTTTTCAGACAAAGGATCCATGACAATGTTTATATTTTTTCTCTGAACCACAAGGACAAAGCTCATTGCGTCCAACTTTCCCCCATGTAGTTAAATCGCTTGGATCACGATCTTTAGAGTGAACGAGCTTATTTTCTCGCGATTGCGCCCACGAGACCGGATCATTTCCTTTTTCTTGGTTGTTAATAGAAGAATGATTTGCATCGGTTTGTGTGAGCGGCGGCGATTCTGAAGGCTGCTGAATGATTTCAAAGCGCATAAGTTTAGAAGTAACGTGCCTGCGCAAATTTCTGAGCATGGTTTGAAAAAGTTCAAATGCCTCTGTCTTGTATTCGTTAAGGGGGTCTCGTTGTGCATAACCACGAAAACCAATAACAGAACGCAGATGCTCTAAATTTACCAAATGTTCGCGCCACAATACGTCGATGGTCTCAAGCAATACAGCTTTTTGAAAATAAGCCATAACCTCCGGAGGGTAGCGTTTAGCACGTTCATTTTCAAGCTGGATAACAGCGTCAAAAATTTTCTCCAATAATTGCTCTTGAGCGATCCCATCTTCTTTCCCCCATTTCTTGACTGGGAGCTCAAGGTTGAAGAGTTGGCGAAATTCCTCTTGTAGAGTTTTTAAGTCCCACTTTTCAAAATACGTCCCCGACGGTATATAGGTCTCCACTAAATCCTCTACCACTTCGTTGCGCATTTCAAGGATCATTTCGGCCAAATCATTCGCGTTCATAATTTCCATACGCTGTTCAAAAATAACTTTGCGTTGGTCATTCATGACGTCGTCGTATTTTAATAAATTTTTGCGAATCTCGAAGTTTCGAGATTCAACTTTCTTTTGGGCTTTTTCAATGGCTTTATTAATCCACGGATGGATGATCGCCTCATTTTCTTTCAATCCAAGCTTTTGCAGCATGCTGTCCATACGATCAGAACCGAAAATACGCATGAGATCGTCCTGAAGAGAGAGAAAAAATTTTGATCGACCAGGGTCACCTTGGCGACCGGAGCGACCGCGGAGTTGGTTGTCAATACGACGGCTTTCGTGGCGTTCAGTTGCAATGACATAGAGTCCGCCAGCGGCTAGTGCTTTTTCTTTGAGTTTCTGGACGTCTTCTTTTATTTTTTTGATTTCGGCTGTTCGTTCTGATCCTTCGGGCATATCTTGTAATTCTTGTCGAATACGCATCTCGACATTACCACCTAGTTGTATATCTGTGCCGCGGCCAGCCATATTTGTTGCAATGGTTAAAGCTCCTGGAACTCCTGCCTGTGCAATGATATACGCTTCTTGCTCGTGATATCGGGCATTCAGGACTCTAAAATCGTTAATACCTTCCTTTCGCAAACGTTCTGCTAATTGTTCTGATTTTTCAATGGATGTCGTACCAACGAGGATAGGTTGTCCTTTTGCATGCGCCTGACGAATATCATGTACGATGGCACGATATTTCTCTTCCGCAGTCCTATAAATCTCATCATCTTCATCCCGACGTTGTATTGGTAAATTTGTGGGAACTTCGATAACATCAAGATCGTAAATATTACCGAATTCTTCTGCTTCTGTTGCAGCAGTTCCGGTCATGCCGGATAATTTCTTATACATACGAAAATAATTCTGGAAAGTGATGGAAGCTAATGTCTGATTTTCTGGTTGGATAGCAACGTGTTCTTTGGCTTCTAATGCTTGATGAAGGCCTTCAGAATAGCGCCTCCCTGGCATCATACGGCCTGTAAATTCATCAATGATAACAACTTCATTATTGCGGACGATGTAGTCTTTGTCACGGACAAACAGTTTATGGGCTTTTAGGGCGTTATTTATGTGATGGACAATAGCAACATTTTCTATGTCGTAGAGACTTCCGCTTTTTAGATGACCAGATTTCTCGAGCATCTTTTCAATTTTTTCAGTACCAATTTCGGTAAAAGTTGTCGTCTTTTGTTTTTCATCTATTTCGTAATCTTCTGCGATCAAGGCAGGAATGAATGTATCAATGAGGTTATAAAAATCTGTACGATCTTCTAAAGGTCCTGAAATAATAAGGGGGGTACGTGCTTCGTCAATGAGGATGGAGTCGACTTCATCAATTATCGCGTAATTATGCCCACGCTGGACCATTTTGCTGCGATCGAACGCCATATTATCGCGAAGATAATCAAAACCTAATTCGTTATTTGTCGCATATGTGATGTCGCACGCATACGCTGCCTGACGGGCATCGTTATCAAGATCATGGAGAATCACACCGGTTGTTAGCCCCAAAAATTCATAGATTCTACCCATGGTTTCGGCATCACGACTGGCAAGATAGTCATTTACTGTAACGACATGAACACCTTTTCCTTCTAATGCGTTGAGATAAACTGGGAGTGTTGCCATCAACGTTTTACCTTCACCGGTGCGCATTTCAGCTATACTCCGTTCATGAAGAACCATTCCACCGATAAGTTGCACATCGAAAAGACGCATATTATAGACACGCTTTACTGCTTCACGAATAGTCGCAAAAGTCTCTGGCAAAAGCGAGTCAGCGGTTTCACCTTCAGCCAGTCGCTTACGAAACTCATCGGTTTTTTGGCAGAGTTGCGTATCACTCAATTTTTGGAATTGTTCTTCCAAAGAGTTAATTTTTACGACCCTTTGGCGAAAGGCCTTAAGACGGCGCTCATGAGCCGAACCAAAAAATTTACGTGCAAAAACGCCTAAACCGACCATTCCTGGTCCTTTCTCTTATTTGTTACAACCATAGTTGGATGCTCCATGCACATTATCCCCATCTTTTCCACTTTCCAAGAGACTTCATGTTGAATGTATATGGTGTTTGTTTGCTTGTCGGTGCATAATCATTTACCTCAATTATCAAAGTAGAAATAAGAGGATAAACGCATCGTGTCAACTTCAGTAATACCATTTAATTAGTGCGCTATAGAGTAATTTATGATATGATGTAACGTAATATGGCGGCGTCCTGTGTGGTTGCATTTTTATTGTTGTAGATTTACTATTGTAGAGGTCTAAAGTGGGGCGAACCAAAGTAGAGGGGCGGTTTGTCTTTTTTTTACACAAAGTTATCGATTTGTCTATGCTTAGAGATTTAAAGTGTTATGATGGAATAACAGAATCTCGAACGTGTATTTGTCTTTAAGGAGCATATTTATGAAATTCAACTTTATCACGCTGTTTTTGACATCGACTTTACTAGTAAGCTCAAATTTGGGGGTGGTGGCTAAGGAAAGCGTGACGTCCGGATCGAATGATTTAAAGGCTTTGGAGAAAGCTTCTGAAAAGAAAATTCCTCCTTCTCATATTATGGCGGTCATTGATGGAAAGAATATTACGGCTGGGCAATTAGATGAATTAGCGCTCGAGATAAATCCAAATTTAGCAAATATCCCAGATGAACAACGCCGTATAACAGTTTTAAAGGCCTACTTGGACATGCGTGTTCTCACTAAAGCGGCAATCAGCAAAGGCATTGATAAGACTGCAGCTTACGATAAGCGTATGGCAATTATGCGAGACAATGTACTTCAGCAGCTTTATTTTAAGCAGATGGTTGTTGATCAGATTTCGGATGCTGATTTAGTAGCGCTTTACGATAAAGAGGTTGCTGCTTTGCCTAAAGAGGATGAAATTAGAGCGCGCCACATTTTAGTGAAAACAAAAAAAGAGGCGCAAGACATCATTAAGCGTTTGAATAAGGGTGAGAATTTTGAAGAGATTGCGAAAAAAAGCTCAACGGATGGTTCAGCCGCCGTTGGGGGGGATCTTGATTATTTTAGCCACGGCCAAATGGTTAAGCCTTTCGAGGATGCTGCGTTTGCCTTGAAAGTCGGAGAGTACACTAAAAATCCTGTTGAAAGCCCTTTTGGATGGCACGTTATAAAGGTAGAAGATCGTCGTCTGAAGCAGCCTCCTGTATTTGATGATGTGAAAGAGATGTTGCGTACGCAGCTCATAAAAGAGCGTTACCAAAAGCTCATTACCGATTTACGCAGTAAAGTGGATGTAAAGTATCCTGATGCTCATATTGCAGAGCTTATGAAGTCACTTAATAAAAACGATGTGCCGTTGTTGGGTGAGCCGTCTGATGACGATGAAGAAGAGGAATAGTATTTTTCAGTTGGGCATCTTGATGTGCTGGCTTTATCTAAGAAGTCTGGATTCTGTCTGTTGGGTTCCTGCTTAGTGGGGATGTCTTGTTGCGTTGGGCGTGGTTTTTTATTGGCAACACATTTTGGATGTATGAATGCTTTCTTTGTCTTCTCCGAAAATACAAGAGCTTCCGCCGTTGTCTGGCGTTCGGATAGCAACGGCTGAGGCTGGAATTAGGTATGAGGGTCGTACGGATCTCCTTTTTATTATATTCGATGTACCAGCAAACGTGGCGGGTGTTTTTACGCGCTCAAAATGTCCATCCGCTCCTGTAGAGCACTGTCGTGTGTCTCTTCCTCATGGGGTTGCTAGGGGTGTTGTTGTTAATTCCGGGAATGCTAATGCTTTTACGGGGCGCAAAGGTAGGCAAGTAACGGATGCGATAACGCGCGCTGCAGCACGTGTTTTAAAGGTTAAAGAAAATGAAATTTTTGTAGCCTCTACTGGCGTTATTGGGGAGCCGATGGATGCTTCCTATGTTGTGAATCTTTTACCAAATATGGTGGAGAGAGCAGAAGAAGGAAACTGGTTGGAAGCTGCGAAGGCTATTATGACGACAGACACGTTTCCGAAACTTGCTACGCGCAGCTTTGGTTGTGGGGGGGAGGTTGTCACCATTAATGGGATTGCGAAGGGATCTGGTATGATCGCGCCAGATATGGCAACGATGTTATCCTTTGTGGTGAGTGATGCGGCGATTTCTTCGGATATACTCCAGTCCATGTTATCAGAGGCAGTTCAGGGTTCTTTCAATTCGATAACTGTTGATAGTGATATGTCTACGTCGGATACATTGATGATGTTTTCAACAGGGCAGGTAAAAGGGAGTTTTCCCTGCCTTACGAGCAAGTCTGATCCGCGCTATGACGTATTTGTGAAGCAATTGAGCGGACTTTTGCTTGAGCTTGCCTTACAAGTTGTTTGCGATGGCGAAGGGGCTCGTCATTTAATCGAAGTTAATGTAATTGGTGCTACAACAGACGATGCTGCTAAGACTATTGCCCTATCAGTTGCAAATTCACCGCTTGTAAAAACAGCAATTGCTGGTGAGGACGCTAACTGGGGACGAGTGGTTATGGCAGTCGGTAAGGCAGGCGTCGAGGTAGATCGTGATTTGTTGACTATTTGGTTTGGTGAACATCGCTTGGCTGTCAATGGTGAGCGTGATCCTGAGTATAGTGAAGAGACAATAGGTGCTTATATGCAGGGAAAACATATCGCGATTCGTATCGATATTGGCCTAGGAAATGGTAAGGCGACTATTTGGTCTTGCGACTTGACAAAGGAGTACGTTATGATCAACGGTGATTACAGAAGTTAATAGATTTACTGTAGGTTTGGTATCAAGCGCTCTGCGCTCGTCGCAGAAGGTTGTTGTGGGCTCTCTCTTTGGAGTGGGTGTCTTTGGTAGAAAGAGTGATTATTGTTTCTGTTTGAGGGGTGGTATGCGTGTAGAAAGTTCGCTTCTTCTCGTTGTTGCGTGTGCGTTATTGGATAAAGATAATCGCGTTTTGCTTGCAGAGCGTCCTCAAGGGAAGCCGATGGCCGGTTTGTGGGAATTTCCCGGTGGAAAGATTGAACGAGGTGAAACTCCAGAGGCATCGCTGATTCGTGAATTAGACGAGGAGCTTGGTATTCATGTTTCAGAAAGTAATTTGTTTCCCCTGACATTTGTAAGCCATGGCTATGAATCATTTCACCTTTTAATGCCTCTGTATCTTTGTTCTCACTATGAGGGTGTTGTGCACGGGCGAGAAGGGCAAAATCTGAAATGGGTTTTTATTGGTGATCTTGATCACTGTTGTATGCCTGATGCTGATAAGCCATTAGTTCCAGTATTAAAAAATCTTCTATCCTAATCTGTTTATGAAAAGGAAGGAACATTTGCGGAGAAAAAGTATTTTCTTTTCATATTATGTTCATTACAAGGGTAGGTTCTGGAATTTGTTTGAGGGAGAGGTATTTCGGTTCATCGTTGGAGGTTCCCCTATTTTCGCGTGTTTGGCTGCGGGGTTTCCATTATTGCGCTTCTACTACAAGTCCGATATTGAGGTCAAATGAGGAAGCTCGGGGAGGGTTGCTATTTGTTGGAAGCATTTTGTTTTAGAATGAGACTCCGTCGATAGCAGGAATAACCAAGAATCCTCATCTATATAACTTTTGATGCAGAAATTTATAAAGTTTTGACGGGTTTTGTATTTTTTTCAAAATACTATGAATTGATTTTGAGTTATGCGTTATTTTCATTCTTAGGAGAAACGATAAGATAGGCATGAGCAATGGCATTTGATTTTTTCGTTAATTTATTTCTGTTTGTGATTTTTTTATTTTTGATTTCTCAAAGTAAAAAAATGAAATGGAGCCTTTCACTGCGCGTTATGCTAAGTCTCATTCTTGGCCTGGGTTTTGGGAGTGTCTTGCAAGTTGTTTACCGGGAGAATGGGATCACTTTACTAAATTCTGTTGAATGGTTTAATATAGTCGGAGATGGTTATGTCTCGTTGTTAAAAATGCTTGTTATGCCATTGATCCTTACTTCTATTGTTTCGGCAGTTGCTCATCTACACTCTGTTTATGATATTGGTAAAATTAGCGTTTCTTCAATTTCTATATTGCTCCTTACAACAGCCATTTCAGCTTTGATTGGTGTCTTTGTCGCTAACTCTTTCGGATTAACAGCTGGGGGATTGATAAGCGGAGATGAAAATATTTCCGCTGTTTTTCCCCATGCTCTTCAATTAGAAAATATGAGTATGCCGAAGATGATTTTATCCTTTATTCCTGAAAATCCGTTTGCTGAATTAGGGGGAGTGAAGCGAGAATCGGTTATCAGTGTTGTTATTTTTTCAGCGTTTCTGGGGGCTGCAGCTATTTTTTTAAAAAAAGATGATCCGGATAAAGGAGAAAAAGTTCTTTTATTTATTCAAGTTGCACAAGCATGGATTATGCGATTGGTTCGTGTTGTAATTTCTTTAACGCCTTATGGTATTTTCGCGCTTACAACGAAATTAGGAGCGACTTCGAATGTTGCAGATATTTTTAAATTACTGATTTTTGTTATTGCTTCTTATGTCGGTATTATTTTTATGTTTGGAATCCACGGTGTGTTGCTTGGCATATCAGGCATTAATCCGTTTCGCTTTTTTAAGAAGGTATTGCCTGTTTTGATATTTGCTTTCAGTAGTCGTTCAAGTGCTGCAACTATTTCTCTAAATATCGATGCACAAACACGTCAAGTTGGTGTACCGCAGTCGATCGCAAGCTTTGCAGCTTCTTTTGGGGCAACAATTGGGCAAAATGGTTGCGCGGGACTTTATCCAGCTATGCTTGCTACCATGATAGCGCCTTCTGTTGGCATAAATCCTTTCGATTTTACTTGGATTGCTACCCTCGTTGGTGTTGTAACGCTAAGCTCTATCGGCGTTGCTGGTGTTGGCGGTGGTGCTATTTTTGCTGCATTTATTGTGTTGCCAATTATGGGGCTACCTGTTTCTTTGATTCCTGTGCTTATTTCCATAGAACCCTTGATTGATATGGGGCGTACAGCTTTGAATGTAAGTGGCTCAATGTTGGCTGGAACTGTGACGAGTCAGATTTTACGTACAACAGATAGGAGCATTTTTAGAAAGTAGTTATTATATTGGGGGGGATCATGGTTTTTCCGGTTGTTTTCCCAAAACATCTGTGAGGGATATTTGGGCTGAACCTGGGTGCATGGGTTTTTGTTGGTCTTTGTGAGGAGCCCAACCAGAAAGCCAAATAAAAGAAAAATGTGCGCGGATGCGTCCATCAGGATCACTAAAGCGTTCTGCATATATTTCGGAGGCACGAAGAAAAAAACGCTTTGATACGGGACGCCGTGATCGATTAATGAGTGCATTTTGCATTCCCATGGCTTTAATGTCGTGCATGAGATCGAATATTGTATTGTAGCGTACAGTGATATCTTCAATATCTACGACAGGGAAGGCGAAACCAATGCGCTGCAAAAGGGCTCCCGCATCGCGAATATCCGCGAAAGGGTAAATTCTAGGGCTTGCTCCGTTGTAGAGCTCAATTTCGGCTTGTAGTAGGCATTCACGTAATTCGGTTAGTGTACCAGCTCCAGCCATAACGCCAAGAAATAAGCCATCTGGTTTAAGGGTGTTTCTTATTTGATAAAGGACGCTGGGGGTATCATTGGTTAATTGTAGTGAAAGAAGCGAAACGATAAGGTCACAATAATGCTCCGGAAAATCGAGGAACTCTCGGTGACGTAAATGAAATTTTTTATTACGACTCCCGTAGAGTACGTCAGTTTCAACGCGTTCTACGCAACGGACTTTCCCTGACTTCATTAAAGCTTGCACAGCAAGTTCGGTATGGCTATGTAGGTCCAGGCCAAGTGTAAACAGGCGATTAACAGTACCCAAACGTTTACAAAGGTCATCTGCCATGCGGGATAACAGGAAATCATACCCCGTTTTTACTTTTTTGAAGGCACGTTTACGGTATTGTTCAATACGAGCATAGTCGAAAATTAAAGGATGTGGCACGTCGTTTAATACTTCCCATCTATAGTATTACAGTATATTTTAAAAAGGCTCATTTTTACGCGAACCATGTCAAATTCTTGATGTAAAAAGTAGACTATGGAAAATGAGAGCTTTTAAAGCAACCCAATTTTATAAATCAAAGGGCGCAAAGGGAATTTTTTTGTATGTAGAAGTTGTAAAATTTTAAATTAGCTACGCTGTGTTTTTTTTAAATAGCTTTAGGCGAGGGGGTGTATTGGGTAAATTCATTGAATTCTTTATGACAATTCTATATCCGTCAATTTGTCCTGGATGTAAACGAACGGTTTCTTCTTATGGTACGGTTTGTTCTGAATGTTGGAAAGATCTTCAATTTATCACAAAGCCTTATTGTCCTATTATGGGGATTCCTTTTGTTTGCGATATGGGTGATGGCTTTCTTAGTGGTCAAGCCATTCAGAATCGTCCTCCTTTTTCGCGCGCCCGTTCGGCTATTATTCATAAAGGTCTGGCAAAACTTTTGGTGACGCGATTGAAATATGGTGATCGTACAGAACTAGCGTCTTTTATGGCCGATTGGATGGTGTTTGCTGGGCGTGAGGTTATTGAAGGTTGTGATGTCATCATTCCCATTCCGCTGCATTTTCGGCGTTTTTGGGGACGGTTCTATAATCAATCTGCTGAGCTTGCTCGCTGTATTGCAAAAACGCAGAAAAAAGCTTTTAGGCCTGGTTGGCTCGTGCGCCGTAGATATACGCGCCCGCAAGTTAGTTTATCTGTCGGGGAGAGAAAATTAAATATGTCGAATGCTTTTGAGGTTCCCTGTAAAGCTAGAGGACATCTGAAGGGATGTTCTGTTTTGTTGATTGATGATGTGTTCACGACAGGTGCGACAGTCACAGCGGCGGCTGCAACATTAAGGCGTGTTGGTGTGCGGCAGGTTGACGTTTTAACGTTTTCGCGCGCGTTGGAGGAAGCTTCAGTTTTTCCTCACTCTTGAAAGATTATTTAGGAATTGGTATTGGAAATTATTGGAGGATGATAATTGTGCATGAGATCGTACTTTATACGCGTCCAAATTGTCCTTATTGTGTGAAGGCGCGTGATTTGCTTGATAAAAAGGGGGTACAGTATACGGATATCGACGCGTCGACTTCTTTTCGCCAGGAAATGGTCAAGAAAGCAAATGGTCGTAATACGTTTCCGCAAATTTTCATAGGTGGTTATCACGTTGGGGGTTGTGATGATCTTTATGATTTAGATGCCGAAGGTAAGCTAGATCCTTTATTGAAGACTGTGCGGTAATGCAGTGGATTGTACGCGGTTCTCACTAAAAACGTCTTGCCAGAAGAAAGTAGTTGACGTCCATGTCTCGCGAGCGATTCCAGCTATCGTTTATTGGATTGTATGTTATGCCTATTTCATCGGTTACAGTGAGGGCATTTTCTGATAGGATTTTTTTGAGCTCATGTGGTTTTAGGAATTTTTTATAGTCGTGAGTTCCTTTAGGAAGCCAGCGTAGGATGTATTCAGCTCCTATGATGGCTAGCCCCCATGCTTTCCACGTGCGGTTGAGCGTTGAGATAAACATCAGTCCTCGTGGTTTGAGCATTGTTGCTGTGGCTGCTATAAAAAGCTTAACATCAGAGACATGCTCAACAACTTCCATATTGAGGATTATATCGAATTGTTCTCCCTCATCGGCTAATGTTTCTGCAGTGGCATTACGGTAATCAATTGAAAGACCGCTTTGAGCTGCGTGGGTTTTTGCAACCTCGATATTGGTTTGTGCAGGATCGGCTCCTACAACTGTAGCACCGAGACGTGCCATTGGTTCGCATAGTAAACCACCTCCACATCCAATATCGAGAACTTTTAAATTTTTGAATGGTGAAAGTGAAGCGGGATCGCGATTCAATGTTAGGCAAATTTTTTCTTTAATATACGCGAGGCGTGTTGGGTTAAATTGATGGAGTGGTCGAAATTTTCCCTGAGGATTCCACCATTCAGTGGCAATCTGCGAAAAGTGATCAATTTCATTCTGATCAATTGTAGTACGTGTCTCATTCATTTCATCATTCTCCTTTTTTATTTTTAATGACCAAGTCAGGTGAATTTTACTTAAAGTCAAGGAAAATTAACACACACATATCGGGCTTGCGTAAGGGATAGATATTCTGATATGCCAAAACCTTGTTTGTTGGTGCATTGGAAAGACCTCATTCTTCATCGCCATTAGAAATAGGAAATGCAAAAGTAAGAGTATTATTGATGACACGTATTGTCATGAAATTTGGTGGAACATCTGTAGCGAATGTTGAATGTATTCATAATGTTGCGCGGCATATTAAAAGGGAGGTAAATGCAGGTAATGAGGTTGCTGTCGTTGTATCAGCAATGGCTGGTAAAACCAATGAACTTGTTCAGTGGGCGCATGACACTTCACCAACGTATAAAGATGCTTGTGAATATGACGTGGTTGTTTCTTCTGGCGAGCAGGTAACTGCAGGTTTGTTGGCTCTCACGCTCAAAGCTATGGGAGTTAATGCTCGTTCATGGCTTGGCTGGCAGATTCCTATTCACACCAATAGCGCACACGGTGGCGCGCGTATTACGAATATTGATGGATCTTTTTTAATACGGTGTTTGCAAGAGGGGCAAGTAGCTGTTGTTGCTGGTTTTCAGGGGTTAGCTCCAGGAAATCGGGTTGCTACTTTGGGACGTGGTGGATCAGATACGAGCGCTGTTGCAGTGGCAGCTGCTATACAGGCTGAACGCTGTGATATTTATACAGATGTAGATGGTGTTTATACGACTGATCCGCGCGTAGAACCTAAGGCTCGTCGTTTAGCGAAAGTGGCCTTTGAAGAAATGCTTGAGATGGCTTCTCTTGGAGCAAAAGTTTTGCAAGTTCGTTCCGTTGAGTTGGCTATGGTTCATAAAGTTCGTACTTTTGTGCGTTCAAGCTTTGAAGATCCAGATGCTTTGGGCGCGGGTGATCCGATAAGTTTTTCTGGGACGCTTATTTGTGATGAGGATGAAATAGTGGAACAACAGAATGTTACCGGTATTGCTTTTGCTAAGGATGAAGCGCAGATTTCATTGCGTCGACTCGCGGATTGCCCTGGGATATCTGCAGCAATTTTTGGTCCTTTGGCTGAAGCGTACATCAATGTTGATATGATTGTGCAAAATACTTCTGAAGATGGTTCAACAACTGATATGACTTTTACTGTCCCATCGGCAGATGTTGATAAGGCTGTTGAGCTTCTTAAGGAAAATCAAAAAGAAATAGGCTTTGATGTTATTCAGTTTGAAAGTGGTCTTGCGAAAGTGTCTGTTATCGGTATCGGAATGCGCAGCCACGCAGGTGTTGCTGCTACAGCATTTAAAGCTTTAGCCGAAAAAGGTATTAATATCCAGGCAATTACTACATCAGAGATTAAGATCTCCGTTTTAATTGATAGCGCGTATACTGAACTTGCTGTGAGGACATTACATGCTGTTTATAAATTAGATAAAGGGTGAATGTTTTTTGTTCTAGGAAGTTTTTGAACCGTTAATATTTATGTGTAGCGCGATATATGGTGGTGTTGGTGGGATCAGTGTGGAAGGCGGTAGTTGCTGAAGAGGAAGTATATTGCGCCGATTCCTGATTGCGTATTTCAAAGGGGTATCTTTGTAAATTCTCATTTTAATTGCGTGTTCAATGAAGTTCAGTTTCGTTGGACTTTTGGTGCTGCTGCAAAAAAATACGGCTTACAGACAATTTGTTATGCCGACATTTTATCTTCAAACAGGGATTTAGAGTGATACGCTGTGCAGTAGCCTCTTTCCCGTAGTGTAGAAGATTTCAGTTTGTACAATATGTGAAAAAATTTCTTCCTTATGTTAATCTCGTGCGGAGGAGCGGGTAGGGTGTTCGAAGTTTTTCTCTACAAAAAGTACGCAACTTTTATAGGTTTTTTTTAGTGATTATAAGGTTGGGATATCCAAGTGATATCCAAGTAAGATTTTAAACAATATATAGTCTTTTCTTTTCAGAATAGCCATAGAAACAGGACACAGTGGGGTTTTTGTTACTCATTCGCGCAATCGTAATACGCCCAATACAGCAGATTAGGCTAAATTGCTTCCAAGATAAAAAAATTGAGGCGAAATACGATTGGTTTAATTCATTGGGAACTGCGAGGCATTTTTTTGCTGCCTTTGATACAAATAAGCCCGTACCCAAGACCGATGAGAGCGGATAAACCAGATCCACACAATACTCCAATTTTCGCAGCGTCAAGCAGGATGATGTTTTTAAAAGCAAGCATTGAGACGAAGATAGACATTGTAAAGCCAATTCCGGCCAACAGTCCGATTAACAACATGTTTGCCCATGTTATATTAGAGGGTAAGCGGCACAACCCCGATTTTACGGCTAGATAGCTTGCGGTAATAATGCCGAGAGGTTTACCAACAGACAGACCGGAAACGACACCGAGTATAATTAAGGATGATTTGTCGGCAGAAAGGTCAAAGTTCGCAAAACTAACACCCGCATTTGCAAAAGCGAAGACGGGCATGATACCATAAGCAACCCAAGGGTGCAATATTGCCTGTATGCGTATTACTGGTGCGATCATGTCGCGCTGTCCTTTGCGCATTTTTTTTAACGCATTTGAGATATGATGTACGTCTGTTTTTGCATTTTTCTCTTGAAGAACTTGCATTGCATTTCTTAGTATTGTGAGTGGAGCTACAAGGGTGCGGGTAGGGTGAACAGGGGTCATCATGCCCAGAATGACACCGGCGAGTGATGGATGAGCACCCGTTACCATTAAACCCCACCAGATGATTGTGCCCGGAAAAATATAAATCCACGCTGACGCAAGCCCGATCCATTGAAAAAAGAACACTAAAACAATTCCGGCCGCCGCAATGGCCAAACCGCTGGGGTCAATGCTGGCTGAATAAAAAAAGGCGATAATGAGAACTGCGATAATATCATCAATAATTGCCAAGGATAGAAGAATAATATGGAGATTGGAAGGAATTCTTTTTCCAAGAAGGGCAAGGATGCCAAGAGCGAAAGCAATATCTGTAGCTGTTGGCACTGCCCAGCCATGAGTGTGTCCACCATTTAAGTTGAAACCAAGATAAATAATTGCAGGGAGACAAACTCCACCTACGGCTGCAATAATTGGCAAAACTGCTTGTCTAAAATCAGCGAGGGCACCTTCATGAATTTCTCGCCGAATTTCCATACCGGCTACGAGAAAAAAAACCGTCATGAAAACGTCATTCACCCAAAAGTGTAGGCTCCACGAGAGGGAAAAGTTACCAAAATTAAAACCAAGATACGTATGCCAAAAAGCTTCATAGAGAGGCGAGTATTGGGAGTTGGCAAAAATAAGTGCAGCAGCTGCTGCCAGCAAAAGGACAATGCCACTCAGAGATTCAATATGGAGAAAACGCTCAATAGCAAAAAGTGCCTGATTTGTGACACGGGAAGCGCGGTTAGGCAAATGCTTTGAAGATAAATCAGACATAAACAACTCCAAATATTAACAACGTTATTAATGTACATCCCCTATACAAACAAACGCATAGAGCGCCATCATACCATATGAAAGAAAAAAAATAGAAATAAAATTCTTAGTTTATGGTAAGGTTATAAGGGTGAAGACTCATTCTCGATGGTCAAGTTCATTTTACTCAAAACTGCTGACAAATTATTTTGTAGATCCGCTCCTAAATCGGCTATTCTGAGGCCTTTTTCATCTTTTGTTGTTATCTTGATCGTTAATGTCTTCGGATTTTTAGCGAAATCGCCAAGAGACTTTGAAACAATTTCGGTTTTGTCACTATTTTTTAGTAATAATTTGGGACTCTGTGTCATTATCAAGTAAAAATCATCATAAAGTTCTTTTTTGAGATCGTATTTATCGTCATTAAACTTTTGTGCGAGATGGGAAAATAGGTGATCAATGAGCCCGGCATCCGTATAGCGTACACTAGCTTCAGTTATGCAAAAATTTTGAAAAGAAGCGATCATCACATTCTTTTGTCCGGAGAAGACTTCTTCGTCAACGCCGCTAATTCTGGCAGATATTTCTCCGGATCCGATGTCTTTCATATCGAAAGAAACTACATTAAGGGAAATTGCGCGCTTTTGCTCATCGTATGAAATATCAAGTTTTCCTGACAGGATCAGCTGTTCAAAATTCACGTTTTTGAGGAAATCTAAATCCTCTCTTTCTATTTCTCCGGGCACGACCGAAAAATTATCAAGAGATAACAGAAGCTTTTTGGGTACGGGCCGTTCCCACTGACTTGGTTTAAACTGAAATGAATCGAACTTTGCTTTTAACTGTGGCGTGTTGATGGAAAATTTATCCATTTTGGCATCAATTGAGGTAACTGCGAGTAGAGCATCCATGAAAGCGGCATTTCGCACCGTTTTTTGGGCTGTTTTGTTACCTTTTTTCTTTGCACTGAGGTACGCTCTTATCAATTTTTCAGGTGCTTGTTTGAGCGTTTTCATTTTCAAACCAGATGTCTTAAATCTGCCAAGGGAGAAAGAGGTACTCTTTTCTTTTCCTTTAAAAATATCCACTATCGTATCATCTAGAGCGATAAGGCCGGTGATGGTTTTTCCTTGATTAGTGAAGTTGCTTCTTCCGAAAAAAACAGAATAGGCGTAGCGGATATCAATATCGCGCGCTTTTATTGCATTACTTCTCGCGACTATATGTATTGGTTGCGCACCATTTGCAGCTGTTGTTCCAAGATTCATTGTTTCGACGTCAACGGAATAGATGTGTCCATTTTTTAAGCCATAAAGTTGAAGATTTTTTACCTCAATTTTATCGGTTAATTTATTTTCATTTTCTATAGAAATCAGCATACTTGGCGCTACAATTGATGAGAGTTTAACGCGTGTAATAAATTGTAAAAAGCGGGATGCAACCGTGGTATCGTTTTTCTCCAATGATACGCTGTTAATAGAAATTTTGGGGATTCTTACGTGGATATTATTGTACTTTAAATCGACGTCATAAAGTGTAAAAGTTCCAGGGATAAATGCGATAGGCGGGCGGGCTGAAAGTGCACCAATCCTAAGTGACATGTTCGCGGGCATGGGAATAGTGACGTTTCTCAGGTTAACTTTACCTATAACGCTAACTTCGGACCTTATTGCTTTTATGGAATGTCGAGCTATCTCTCGTTTTACAAAATCGTCAAGGTGGGGCTTTGCTATATAAAAACCGCCAACAATTATGATTGTCAAAATAGCTACAAATCCAACAATACACGCCAGCCAATATTTTAGATTTTCTTTGTATTCACTATTAAAATCGACCATCATTTCTTCTTTCGTCTTTAGCACTATACACAGGGGTTCAGGCTTTCTTTAGGCAACAACAAGAGCTCAGACAGAGTAGACGCGTTCCAGTTAAGTAGCTGTCTTGTTTTTCGTGCTTTTTTGACATGTAAAATCATCTTCTCCTGTTTTTCAATATGATTTTATTGATTGTTATTATTTTCTTGAGTTCCAGTATGTTATGAAAAGGCCATCTAATATGTAAAATGGGTATGTGTTGATCATGATTTTGTTTATAATATTAATCGTTCTTAAAGCATACTCATTTCCGCTTTTATCTTGTTGCCTTTTATTAAGGACAGTTAAGAATTAAGAAGGTGTGTTATTGTTCATTGTAATTTAATGGGGAGAGGATGGGTATTATGACAGAAGATCAAATGATGGCTTTTTTGATCATCGGTTCTATGATGGTTGTTTTTATCTGGGATCGATTTCGTTATGATGTTGTTGCTGTTTGTACATTGTTGATCGCTTCTGTCGTTGGTCTTGTCAGCCCAAAGGAGGCGTTTAGCGGTTTTAGTAATGACATTGTGATCATTGTGGGTAGTGTGTTCGTCGTCAGTGCTGCCATATCACGTTCTGGTATAATGGAGTTTATCATCCAGCGGGTATGGCCGGACGTTAAGTCAGTACGCCTTCAATTGGCTTTTTTAGTTACTTCTGTGATGTCGTTATCAATGTTCGTTAAAAATATTGGTGCTTTGGCTATCATGCTTCCAATTGCTTTCCAATTTGCCCGCCGTTCTCAGGTTTCTCCTTCTGTTTTTTTAATGCCAATGGCATTTGGTTCTTTATTGGGTGGTCTTATGACGCAGATAGGGACTTCTCCCAATGTCGTTATCTCGGCCATGCAAGAACGTTTAGCAGGGACTCCTTTCACTATGTTTGATTTTACACCAGTTGGTGCAGCAGTTGCTACTGCTGGTGTATTGTATCTAGTTTTTTTTTCGTGGCGTTTGCCTGCGCGTGTGCGTTCGGGCGCATCATTTGATGATGTCATTGACATTCGTAACTATATTTCTGAAGTGTGTATCCCAGCTAATTCACCGATCGTGGGGAAAACCATTGTTGATCTCGTTAAGCCATCAGGTGGTGAAGTTATGGTGATTCAAGTTATCAGAAATAAAGTGTTTATCTCTCCGCTTCCGGATTTTATCCTTTCTGAAAACGATATTGTTTTGTTAGAAGGGTCGCATACGGGCCTGGATAGTGTGATTAATTCTTCTCGTTTAACGTTTTCTTCTGGTCGCGCTATTCCTACGGGAGACAAAGACGGTGATGTTGATATCATTGAGGCAGTTATTACGCATAATTCCCCCCTCATTGGCATTAGTGCCAGAGAGTTCTCGTTGTTTGATCGTTACGATGTGAATTTGCTCGCGCTCAGTCGTCAGCATGAAAGGGTTCGGGGGAGGCTTGGTGATATTGATTTTCATCTTGGAGATGTGATTATTTTACAGGGGCAGGATGCGATCATTCCAAATTTATTACGCGAATTGAAGTGTTTTCCTTTAGCAAAACGCAATATCATGTTTGGAAATTTGCGGCATGGCATCATATCCTTGATTATTCTATGTGTAGCAATTACTTTTACGGCTTTTCAGATTGTTCCTGTGGCATTTTCTTTCTTTTCTGCAGCGGTTGCGATGGTTCTTTTTCGTGTTTTACCGGCGCGTGACTTATATCAAGCATTAGATGGACAAATATTGGTATTGTTAGCCGCCCTTATTCCGGTGAGTGAAGCATTGGAGAAGACAGGTAGTACGGACCTCATCGGTTACTGGCTTAGCCAATTGGCGGTGTTTCTGCCGCCATCCGGCGCATTGGCGCTCATGTTGGTTACAGCAATGCTAGTGACGCCATTCTTGAATAATGCGGCGACGGTGATGATGGTAGCGCCGATAGCGTCAAGTTTTGCCCATTCCCTTCATTATAATCCTGAGGCTTTCTTGATGGCAGTTGCAATCGGCGCTGGGTGTGAGTTCCTTACACCTATCGGGCATCAGTGTAACATGCTCGTCATGGCGCCAGGAGGATATCGTTTTAGCGATTATCCGCGTTTGGGGGCGCCGTTGGCTTTATTGGTGGTAATTGTCTCTGTTCCAATGCTGATGTGGATTTGGCCATTGCAGTGAAATGACTCTGCAATTTTAGATATAATAAATTTTGACAAAGTTTTTAAAGATCGTTCATAGAATGCATTTAAGTTTAAACAGTGTGTTTTTCTTTTTACCAGTGTGTTTCTGAGAGTTCAGATCGTGTCGCTTAGGAACTCAGATTTTATGCATTGGATAGAGCCTTTCATTTATTTTGTTTCAGGTGTTTCAATCATAAAAAATTTGATCAATATCCTTTCCGGAGTTGTTTATGAATTAGCTTATTTTGGTAATTCTATAATGGATATTTTCTAAATACGATGCGACTGTTTTCTCAGCTTCAGGGAATTGTTTAATTTGTGTGCGTTTTGTGAGGTTTTGAACAGTGTTATTTGAATTGTAGGGCGATGAGTTTTCAAAATTAAGGTGATGGTAGTTTTTGTATTTTGAAAAATTAGATGTTGACTATGTATAAAATTTGCAATTCAATCTGAAAGGTTGGGCTATTTTTGATTAATTTTGTCATGAAGGTCCGCTTATACGGGTTCTCGTTGGTTTTTGGATAATGGGCTGACAACTTGAAAATTTTCGGTTAATGAGAAGTGCTGCCGTCGTTCGTTTGTTGCGTAAAAGCGCAGGAGTTGATTTTTTAAGGTATGATAGTATGTCGTATGATAGTTTTATCGCTGAAGTTAATACAGAATTTCGTCAAGAAAAGGCTCTCGCTTTTTGGAGGCGATATGGTTTTTCGATTGTTGTTGCGATTATCGTTTTTATATTAACGGTGGCTGCTTATCAAATCTATCACTATGAACAAACGAAGAAGGCGGGCCATATTGGTGAGATGTTTATGAAGGGCCTCGATCTTGCGGATGCACACCATTTTGATGAAGCAATGAGGCAGTTAGAAGATGTTAAGTCGACCAACTTTGGGGGATATCCCTACCTTGCTCGTTTGCGTGAAGCTTCCTTGCTGATGGAGCAAGGCAATATTGCTAAGTCGGTGGAGGTTTTTGATGCAGTTGCAGCTGATGAAAGAGCGCCGCAAATTTTGCGGAGAGTGGCAAAAATCCGGGCTGCTTATATTTTAGTCGATGCGGGAACCCTTGATGATGTCAAAAAGCGCGTTGAAGACATGGCTAATGACGCGGATCCTATGCGTATGTCTGCAAGAGAGGCTTTGGGTTTAGCGGCTTATAAAGCTGATAGAATAGATGATGCGGTTTATTATTTTCGAAAAATTTCTGAAGACGATGTTTCAAGATCAAAAATAATGGATCGGGCACAAATTATGCTCGAGCTTATTCAAGCTGAAGGTAGAATGAGTAGGGGATGAGTTTATGGTCCTCACCGTTGCTATAGTTGGTCGGCCTAATGTCGGGAAGTCGACGCTGTTTAACCGCTTAGTTGGGAAAAAATTGGCTTTGGTTGATGATAAGCCTGGTGTAACGCGTGATCGGCGTGTTCATGAGGCTAAGCTTCAGGATTTGCGTTTTGACGTCATTGATACTGCTGGATTGGAGGAAGCGGGCGATCACACTCTTGAAGGTCGTATGCGCTTTCATACGGTGGCCGCTGTCGATGAAGCAGACCTCATTTTGTTCATGTTTGATGCGAAGAGTGGAATAGTATCTGGTGATCTCAATTTTGTTCCACTTGTTCGCAAATCGGGAAAACCGGTCGTACTCGTTGCTAATAAATCCGAATCAAAAGCAGCAATGGGGGGGGAATATGAGGCTTGGTCGTTGGGTTTAGGGAATCCTTGTTTGATATCTGCCGAGCACGGCTTGGGTCTTTCGGATCTTCGCGATGCAATTGTGAATGCTCTCGGCGAGGATAGAGCCTTTATGTGCGAAAATAAGGAGCAACAGGTTGCTACACAATTTTTGTTTGTTGATAATGATGCGGGCGGTTTTCAGGGACGGGAGTCTTCTTACGATGAAAATAAACCTATTCGGGTTGCAATTGCTGGTCGTCCAAACACAGGAAAGTCGACCCTCATCAATAGTATGTTGGGGCAGGATCGGTTGTTAACAGGACCTGAAGCAGGACTTACACGCGATTCCATCTCAGTGAATTGGGAGTGGCGCGGTTGCCGTATTAAGCTTTTTGATACTGCAGGTTTGCGTCGAAAGTCAAAAATTCAGGAAAAATTAGAAAGACTCTCCGTTGCGGATACTTTGCGTGCTATCCGTTTTGCAGAGGTTGTTGTCATTGTTTTTGATGCGACCATTCCATTTGAAAAGCAAGATTTACAGATCGCTGATCTTGTGATTCGCGAGGGGCGTGTTCCTATTATTGCTTTCAATAAGTGGGATATTATCGAAGATCGTCAGACAAAGCTGGTTGATTTACATGAAAAATGTGTTCGCCTCCTTCCTCAGATTCGTGGCTTGAGGGCCGTTCCTTTATCCGGCCAATATGGCCAAGGGATTGATAAACTCATGGAAAATGTTATGATGATGCACCGAGTTTGGAATCGCCGTATTCCCACAGGAAAGTTGAATCAGTGGATTGAAACTGTCGTTGCACACCATCCGCCTCCTGCGGTATCTGGACGTCGGCTTAAGATCAAATATGTAACACAAGTTAAAGCGCGTCCCCCTGAATTTGTCATTTCCTGCTCTCGATCGAAGGTTATGCCTCAATCATATTTGCGCTATCTTTCTAATGGATTGCGCGATGCGTTTGGTATGTCGGGTATACCTATTCGTATATCGTTACGGACATCTAAAAATCCTTTTGCGGCGCGTTCAAAAAAGGGATGATTCTTTTATTGTTAGAGCCGATTAAATTGCAAGGTAAGAGTTGATTTTTGGCGTTTTTTTGTTTTGTAAGGTGTTTTGCTGTTTTATCGTAAAAAGAGCGATAGTGGTTGGTGAACAGAAGTGTCCTCATTCGTGTTTGTCTATGAGGAGAATAAGGGGGTGTGCTGGTCGTGTTAAAGTTTTCTTTTAACTTCGGTTGTGTTTGTGGAGTTGTGTGTAAAAATAAATGAATTCTTGCTTGGGGTGCGGGTTTTGTTCGTTTGTCATTGGTTGAGTGCGAAGGGAGAGAGTGGACGCGAGCGTTTTTTTTATGCGATAAATTGTGATAGACTCGTTTTGGCAGCTTGACGAATAAATTTGATAACAATATGTTGTCGTTGGCTTTTAGGGTGTGTTCTAACCTTGTTTTTGATTGAGGAACCGGTTATGGCGGAAGGCGGTGGGCGTGTCGTGCTAGAAGAGAGTTCTGAAAAGGAAGAGCGAGGTGGTTGCTTGAGTTCAGGAAGCCTGGAGCATCGTGGTCGGAGGCTGGGTTTTGCTTTGATGCGTAGACAGGTATCAAAGGAATATGGTCCTGATGATGGGCAGCGGGGAGAGCCGCGAGGGAGAGTGGCTCAGGCAGTTGAACTTTCCAGTGAGTTTTTTGCGAGTGTTGTTGTTGGTGTTGTACTGGGGTTGGGGTTTGATAGGCTAGTGGATTCGTCGCCGTGGGGGTTGGTGTTCTTCCTTCTTCTTGGATTTGCTGCTGGTGTATTGAATGTTCTTCGGTTTGTGGGGTACGTGTCCTCCGACCGGCTAGGTGAGAATGGCGCGCGGCGTCAAGATAGAGAGACCGATAAAAGGTTTGACAGATGAGGTTGAAGTGATGTCACAAGCTCCAGATCCTATTCATCAGTTTGAGGTTTTACGATTAGTCAATATTTCTTTAGGAAATATAGATTTGTCGTTTACGAATGTATCATTCTTTGTAGTAGCCACTGTCGTTGTGACGTCAGTTTTTCTTTTTATTTCGTCGTCAAGTCGCGGATTGGTTCCTACACGGATGCAGTCTATTTCAGAAATGGCGTATGAATTCGTAGCGTCAACCTTGCGGGAGTCTTCGGGTCTGCAGGGGATGCAATTTTTTCCTTTAGTTTTTTCGCTGTTTACTTTCATTTTGGTTGCTAATTTTATTGGCCTTTTCCCCTATTTTTACACGGTTACTTCTCAGATAATGATCACTTTTTCATTGGCGATGTTAGTTATTTTGACCGTTATTGGCTACGGTTTTTGCAAGCATGGGCTTTGTTTTTTAAGATTGTTTGTCCCCAGTGGTGTTCCTGTTGTAGTTTTGCCTTTGGTGACTATGATTGAGGTGATTTCTTTTTTTTCTCGTCCTATCAGTCTCTCTCTTCGTCTGTTTGCCAATATGCTTGCTGGCCATATCACTCTTAAAGTTTTTTCTGGTTTTGTTGTCTCGATGATCGGGGCTGGGATTATGGGCGTTGGTGGTGCGGTTTTACCGCTTGTCATGACTGTCGCAATTACCGCCCTTGAGGTTTTGGTTGCGTTTCTTCAGGCTTATGTTTTCACGGTCTTAACTTGTATGTATCTGAATGATGCGGTTCATCCAGGACATTAATTAAGCTGGCGGTTTTTCGTCAAATATTGTAATTGTGCGTTAAAGGAGAATGATATGGAATTGGTGCTTGCAGCGAAGTATATTGGTGCTGGTCTCGCTTGTTTTGGTATGGCTGGGACAGCTCTTGGTCTTGGCAATATTTTCGGTAGTTATCTTTCCGGTGCATTAAGAAATCCATCCGCGGCAGATGGTCAGTTTGGTCGTCTGGTTTTTGGTTTTGCTGTGACGGAAGCTTTGGGTATTTTTTCGTTGCTTGTTGCTTTGCTGCTCCTTTTTGCAGTTTAATAGTTTTCAAGAGGGTATGTCTATTTTTTCTATGAGGGGTGGGCGTGCCTTTTGCGGTTTAGCTGAGAAGATGTTAGTTGGTGAGCACCAGTCTTAAGAGAGAGGTTGGGCGGGTTGTTTGAAGGATGAAATGAAATGCTTGTTTCTCGGGCTTATGCGTATGATATTGAGACGCCGATGGAGCGTATCAAAAATGCAGCGGAGCATGCGGAGCGCGTTTTTCCTCCCTTTGATTTGGCACATTTTGGTTCGCACCTTTTTTGGTTAGCGATTTCTTTTGGGCTTTTTTATCTTTTCATATCTCGTGTAATTGCGCCGCGCATTGGTGGTGTCATTGAAACGCGTCGGGATCGAATTGCATCCGATTTAGATCAGGCAATGCGTTTGAAGCAGGAGGCCGATGTCGTGGTTGAGACATATGAGAAGAGGTTAGCTGATGCTCGTTTAAAGGCACATGCTATTGCGCAAGCTGCTGGTGAAAAAATAAAAGAGAAGGCTGAGCTTGAACGAAAAGAGGTTGAGGAAAGTTTAGAGAAAAAGCTGACAGATGCTGAAAAACGGATAGCAAAAATTCGAGATAAAGCTATGCGAAATGTGGGATCGATTGCGGAAGAATTGACTCTTGAAATTGTAAAAAAATTGATTGACACTGATGTAAACAAGGAAGATGTTAGTTCGGCTGTCAAAGCTGCAAGCTTTTAGGGATTACGATGATGACGGATACTTTTTGGTCCTTAGTTGGGTTGGTTCTTTTTATAATTCTTCTGATCTATTTTAAAATTCCAGATATGATTGTACGTCATCTCGATATGCGGGCGAAGCGTATCAAGGATGAACTTGATGAGGCCCTTCGTCTTCGTGAAGAGGCGCAGGAAATCCTGGCTGAGTATCAGCGTAAACATGCAGAAGCAGAGAAAGATGCGCAGGAAATTGTCATCGCAGCTAAGCGTGAAGTTGAAGCGGTTGTCGCTGAGGCTCGTGCAAGAGCGGAAGAGTATGTGAAAAACCGCAATAAGTTGGCAGAACAGAAAATTGCACAGGCAGAGGCTGATGCAATACGCGTGGTTTCTTCATCTGCTGTTGATTTAGCGGTTTCTGCTGCACGTACGCTCATCGCTAAGGAGTTGGATTCTGATGATAGAGCCGGCGAGCTCATTAGAAAATCTCTTACCGAGGAAACTCTCGCGAAAATGAAAACGTATCTTAATTGATGGTCGAGAGAAGCGTTTTTTAGGGCTGATTCTTTTTATTAAGGTGCGGCTTCTTTTTTTTGGTTTCTTTGCTGTTTGTAGTTGAGTTTCAAAATTTTTCGGAATCACGGTACGTGGTTGGTTTGTGGTATTTTACCAAGGTACTTAACGGAGAAGTTTTCGAAGATGAAAAGGAGCGAGGTTGCGCCTTTGTCACTTTAGAGGTGATCAAATCTTCCTTTTTAGTTTAGACTACAAGCTTTGAAAAATTTGCGAGGGCTTTTGCGGTGATGCTGATACGCTTGAGAAGAGCGAGGCGATTGTTCCGAATATTGGGGTTTTGGTCGTTTACCAATATTTTTTCGAAGAATACGTCTATAAATTTTCCAAGTGGCACGAGCTCATTTAATGCAAGTGATAAGTTTCTTGTGCCCACGCGGCTGAGGATCTTCTCAACCTCAATGATTTTTTGATAAAGCTGTTTTTCTTCAGTTTTTACAAAAAGTTCGGGGTTGACTCCGCTCGTTAGCATTTCGCCTTTTTGAAGTTCATTCTCGAGGATGTTTTCAGTGCGTTTTATCGCAACTAAGAGGTTGTTTCCGTCCTCTGTATTTATGAATGAGGCAAGTGTTTCTGTATGGCGAAAAATTAATAAAAAATCATCAGAATTTTTGTCCAAAACTGCCTCAATAATATCGTAGCGGGCACCTTCTTCTTTTAGATAAATTTTTAGACGTTCATGAAAAAACGACAAGAGATCAAGCAGGACGTCCTCTGTTTTTTCTAGAACTATTTTGGAGGATTTTTCAGTTTTGATATGAGATATATTATACTTAAGTTTTTGCTGCGAGAAAAGGCTTTCTGCAAAGACAAAGAGTGGCATAAGGTTGATTTTCCAATCATGTGAAAGCACTAGTCTGATAATTCCTTGTGCTGCCCGTCTTAATGCATAGGGGTCTTTCGAGCCAGTTGGCTTTTCGTTTATGATCCAAAAACCAACGAGCGTATCGATTTTGTCAGCTAGCGCAACCGCCGTGGCAATGGGTTCTTCAGGGACACGATCTTTTGGTCCTTGGGGTTTATAGTGATCTTCTATTGCTTCAGCTACACGAGGATCTTCTCCCTGAATGAGCGCATATTTTCGTCCCATAATCCCTTGTAGTTCAGGAAACTCTCCAACAACTTCTGTTTGCAAGTCTGCTTTTGCAAGGATTGCTGCGCGTTTAGCTAAAAGAGCGTCGGCATGTACTAAAGGGGCAATTTTTTGTGCCAGAGCTGCGATTCGCTCCACTCTAGCACCTTGCGTACCCAATTTTGCATGAAAGGTCACATTTAAGTGATCAAGCTGCGCCATTCGCTGGTCGAGGGGTTTACTTAAATTGAGGTCGAATTTTTTAACAGAGTATTTTAACTGTTGAGTGTCTAGCAAATTGTGCTGGTCTGTTTGCCAAAAATAAAGTGCGTCAGAAAGGCGGGCACGTACAACTCTGCTGTTTCCTTTAGAAATCTCCTTTCCCTCATCATTTGCAAAAATATTAGAGATGAGAATAAAATGGTGAGAGAGTTTGGCTAATTCACCTCGTCTACGGGTTACAAAGCATTTTTGATTAGCTCTAATGGTCAAGCGAGTAATTTCTGGGGGAATATCAAGGAAAGATTCATCGAAACTTCCCATGAGCACAACAGGCCACTCAACGAGTCCCGCAACTTCTTCTAAGAGAGCACTGTCTTGAACTAATTCTAGGCCATTTGCAAAACATAGGTTTTGAGCGTCTGCTAAAATGATATTTTTTCGTCTTTCTGCATCCAGGATGACCTTGTTGGCTTCAAGTTTGGCTATATAGTCATCAAAACGGCGGATTCGGATAGGCTTGCCATCACTTAGAAAACGGTGACCGTAGGTTAGGTCGTTGCTTACAAGAGAGTCGATCACAAAAGGAATAACTCGCGTTTCGCCAATTTCTGGTCCGAAAATGCAGAGAATATTCTGTAAAGGACGAATCCACTTTAATGCTCTGCTTTTTATTGAATCTTTGCCCCAACGCATAGATTTTGGCCATGGGAAATTTCGGATAATATCTGGTAAAACATCGGCAATAATTTCTTCTGCATCTCGACCTTTTTTTGTGATTTTGGCTATATAAAAATCGCCATTTTTACCATTATGCGCAATATCTGCTTCAGAAATATCATTCAATCCCGTCGCTCGCAGGAAACCATCGATGACGTGTTGCGGTGATTTTACACTGGGCCCTTTTCGTTCTTCATAAATATCTTTTGAGCGTAGAGAAAGACCTCGTACATCTAATGTTAGTCGGCGGGGAGTCCAATATTCACGGGCAGCTTGATATGTTAAGCCTGCATTAGTAAGTTTATCTGTGACGCATTTTTTGAGGTCAGCTGCAGCTTTCCTCTGCATGCGGGCAGGCATTTCTTCGCTGAAAAGTTCAAGCAGCAGGTCAGACATTAGGCCTCTCCGTTAATGTGTGTTTTGCAGGCTTCGGTGAGTAAAAACGCTTCACCACAACGGCGTGCAAGATCACGAACGCGAAGTAGGTAACTTTGCCGTTCAGTTACAGAAATTACGCCACGTGCTTGCAACAGATTGAAGATATGACTTGCCTTAATGCACTGATCATAAGCTGGAAAAACACATGGGTATGAGTTATTTTTTTCGTCCGTCTTGTTGGCTTCAAGGAGCGAGATGCATTCGCGTTCCGCATCAATAAAATGTTTATGTAATAACTCTGTGTCGGCGAGTTCAAAATTATAGTATGAATATTCCTGCTCCGCTTGCAAAAAAACATCCCTATAAGTTATCTTATCCTCTCCTTCTAAACCGTTGAAGTTAAGATCATAAACATTATCAATACCTTGTATGTACATTGCCAAACGCTCAAGCCCATAGGTGAGTTCTCCAGAAACGGGGGCGCATTCAATGCCGCAGATTTGCTGAAAGTAAGTGAATTGAGAGACTTCCATACCATCGCACCAGCACTCCCACCCGAGCCCCCAGGCACCGAGTGTCGGACTCTCCCAATCATCTTCGACAAAGCGAACATCATGGAGTTTCGTATCAAGGCCGATGAATTCCAGGGATTTTATATAAAGATCTTGCAAATTTTTGGGTGATGGCTTGAGCAGCACTTGGAATTGATAATAGTGTTGTAAACGATTTGGATTTTTTCCGTATCGACCATCTGCTGGACGCCTAGAAGGTTGGACGTAAGCTACTTTCCATGGACGCGGTCCTAATGAACGCAATGTTGTAGCTGGGTGAAAAGTTCCAGCTCCAACTTCCATATCGTAAGGTTGCAGAATTGCACATCCATGATTAGCCCAATAATTTTGCAAGGTTAAAATTAACCCTTGAAAAGAACGTGCAGGGTTGAGATATTCAGGAAATTCCACGCTTTGTACCCTTTAATTGTTTAATTAAAAGACGGCAGCCAAAGGTTTTTTTTGGCCTCTATCATTGTCTATTGTCTCACACGGCTATGGTCAAGTACCGTTGTTCATTGCAAACCAAATTTCAATTTTTCTTGGATTTTTTGAGAATTTTTCGGTTTTCCATCGATCGCATGATTCCACTGAAATACCGCTTCACGTTTTCGTCCTACTTGCCAATAAGCATCACCTAGATGATCATTTAGTGTTGGGTCTTCAGGTTGTAATTTGACAGCAGATTCCAATAGGTCAACAGCTTTATCGTATTGTTTAAGCTTATAATAGGCCCATCCCAGAGAATCCAAAATATGACTATTTTGAGATTGTAATGTGGAGGCTTTTTGTAGCATTTGAAGTGATTCTTCAAGTTTTTCATCACGATCAACAAGGGAATAAGCGAGATAATTAAGGACTTGTGGCTGATCTGGGACAAAATTGAGCGCTTTCCTCAGGTCAAGTTCGGCTTTTGACCACTGCTGTAAACGTTCAAAAGCAATGCCGCGCTGATAAAAAAGCTTCCAATCGTCTCGCTGAAAGCTTTTTATTTGCGCAATAGCGCGATCCATAACCTGGGCGGCTTCAGAAAATTTATTGTCTTGCATATAAATAGCGGCCAACGTTATAAAAATATGACGATCATTAGGAAATTTGTCATTTAACGATGTAAGTAATTGAATAGCTTCGTTGTAGTTGTTGTTGCGTGCGAAAATAAGAGAAAGCCATAATTGCCCGCTTTTATAGTAAGGAGAGTTGGATGGTAGGGCGCGATAAAATTTAATCGCCTGATCTAAGTTATTCAGTCTTGCGGATGTGTCTGCCAATTGAAACAGAGCGGCATCATTTTGGGGGTTTAATGCCAGGGATAATTGTTGAAAAATACGCGCAATGCGCTCTGAGTCTTTTCGATTGAGTTCCGTTCCGAAATTATATAGTACCTCGCTTGCTCCTTGCTGAGGCGTTTTGATCAATCTCTCTAAGGTGGCGCCTTTTTCGATCTTTTCTCGAATACTCGTGAGTATTTCTCGTCTTTGCAATGTTTGTTCGCCGTGCTTGAGAGTTTGAATAGCCTGTTTGCGCATTTTATGATGCAGTTGGAAGGAAGCGTATGCTATAACAATGCGTTCGTAGGTATTCGGTGCGATAAAGGGACCTTGTCGGTTATTAAGCGCTTGAGTGAAATATTTTTCTGCGTCCTGTGTACGTCCTGCTAAATCGCTCATGAGCGCAAGATGGTAGTTTGTGAAAAGGTTGTACCAGACAGGGCCGTGTATATTTTTAAGGTCAGCGATCGCTTGAGAGTGATGTCCAGACCCGAATGTTGCCCAAAAACTGATCAATTCAGGAATTGGATTGTTGGGCGTCGGAGATGTTTGTGATTGCGATTGCAGAATATTTTTGGCACTTTTGTAATCTCTTTCGATAATATTTTGTACCGATAATGTTAGAGATACAAAAGGAGTTATAATGCCTTGTTCCTTCAGCCGTTGGGCCTGCTTAACAGCTTCTTTAAAGGAACCTACAGACAGCATTACTTCGAGGATATCCATTTGTGCATTAATATTTTTAGGCTGATGAGCGAGGGCCCGCTTAAAATAATTGATGGCCAAATCTATTTTGTTTTCATGATTCGCAACCCTTCCAGCTAAGTAAGCACCTGCGAACGAAGCTGCGTTTGTCGTGGTACTGGTTTTGCTATGGGTGAGGGATGGCATCAGCACGACAACTGCGATAAAGAAAGCAAAAAAGTGTGATGTTATTGTGCTGCGCATAAAGCTAATCCTTTTTAAGATAATCAGTTGAGTACGCGGTTTATAATTTATATTCGATCATTTCGTTTAAAAATACCACGATGGTTGCGATTAATTAGTTTATACGGGCGATACAAAAATTGACAGCCTCAACCAAAGCATTGTGGGCGGGGCTATCATCCATCAAAGAAAGAGCACTGATTGCATGTTTTCCGTGAGTTTTAGCTTGCTTTATCGTATCTGTTAGACCGTCATACTTTTCTATTAAATGCTGGGCGTGCGCAAAGTCTTCATCATTGCTGCTGCTATTTTTAAGTGCTTTTTTCCAAAACATTTTTTCTGCGGCATTTCCCCGTTCGTGTGCAAGAATGACGGGCATTGTAATTTTTCCTTCTCGGAAATCATCACCTACATTTTTTCCCAAGTGTTTTGTGATTCCACCATAATCGAGCGCATCATCGACCAACTGGAATGCCATTCCTAGCGATGCTCCATATTCGCGCAATGCAGAACGCTCTTTGTATCCGTAGTCAGTAATGATTGGTCCTATTTCAGCTGCAGCCGAAAAAAGTACAGCCGTTTTTGCGTTGATGATTCTAAGGTAATCTGAGACACTTGTCTCTATATTTTTCGCTGCAGAAAGTTGCATAACTTCGCCTTCAGCAATAATTGCAGCAGCGTTTGCTAGGACGGAGAGCGCCTCTATGGAACCAACGTCAACCATTAATTTGAAAGCTTGCCCTAACAGAAAATCACCAACGAGTATACTGGCCTGGTTTCCCCAAATCGTGCGTGCAGTAGATTTGCCGCGTCTCAAGCTGCTTTCGTCGATTACATCATCATGTAACAATGTTGCTGTATGCATGAATTCAACTGCCGTTGCGAGTTTTATGTGTCCACCATTTTTGTAACCAAACATATGGGCGGAGGCTAAGGTTATCATTGGGCGCAACCGTTTCCCTCCCGATGAGATAAGATGGTCAGAAATTTCAGGTATCATCTCAACATCTGATTTCGACATAGAAAGGATAAGCTGGTCCACGCGCTTCATATCATCTTTGGTAAGGCTGATAAGGGATCGGAGAGAAATTAGATTGTCTTTTGTATCTGGTCTTGTGGCAGCACTCAATGTGTTTTCTCCTAGAGTATTGCGGTGGGCTATATGAATGTTATTTCGTCTACAGCATAAAGGGGACTCTGCTTCGGTTCAAGTTTTGATGTTACGTTGAAGTACGAGTCTCAGATAATATTTATGAGGAAGATTTTTAATGTTTGCGTAATTTAATTTTTATGAAATTATGGGAATTTAAGGCACCTTATATTTTAGAAACAGCAAATTATGAAAAAACGTAAATTGTGACGATGAATATCAGGCTTTTATATGAATAATAAAACGAATCATAGTGACGAAACAGTTGACGGGTTTCATCGTGGGAGATTTTATTTAGTTCAGCCGCGTTTGCGTGGTCATCGTTCTGGCATGGATGCTATGTTGTTGGCTGGTTTGGTTCCCAGTGATTTTAAAGGTAGGGTTGTTGATTTGGGTGCTGGTGCCGGTGCGGCGGGATTAGCTGTTGCATCGCGTTGTTCAGAGGTTTCTATCACATTGGTTGAGCGGTCGGATTTTATGGCATATTATGCTCAAAAAACGCTCATGCTGAAGCAAAATGAGAAATTTGTTGATAGGGTTTGCCTGTTAAAGGCAGATGTTACATTTAGGGGAAAGAATCGTTTGGAGTCAGGATTATTAGATAATACTTTTGATTTTGCGATTATGAATCCGCCTTTTAATAGTTCTGCGGATCGCAAAACTCCTGACAAACAGAAGTTTGAGGCGCACGTTATGCCTGATGCGATGTTTGATAATTGGTTGCGAAGCGCGGCAGCCATTGTTAAACCTGGTGGGTATTTGGGGTTAATTGCGCGTCCGCGATCGCTGACTGATATTCTGCATGCTTTGAAAGGGCGTTTTGGTAATGTTTGTATAATTCCTGTTCATGCGCGCTCTGAAACAGCTGCAATTCGTATCTTGCTTTATGCAAAACGGGGAAGCAGAGCAGCTTCATCTTTGTTGCCACCGTTGATTATGCACGAGAACAACAGCCAGACTTTTTCGCCTCGGATTGACGCCGTTAATAATGGGCGCATAAGCCTGTGGGAACTTTTTTAATGGTGTCTTGTGTTTTCCAATTTATCATTTAAATTCGGGCCGGTTCTTTTCCTCAAGGGAGGTTTTAATTTCAGATGAATTTGGGTTCTATCGCGCGATTTGGGTTGCTTTTGGAACTTTTTGCATAGTTATGTTCTTCCTTTTTTGATCCTGCTTGTTCGCTTTCTTTTGATTTATAGAGGTATTATTTTGGTTAATGTTATAAAAAATCTTGTCTCCTGCTGTTTTTGTCCCAGTAAACTTGAGATCCCTGTGGTGCGTCTCCATGGGATGGTTGCCGGTTCTGACTCATTGGTATCGCGTACGCTTTCATTGGGTAAGTGCGCTAACCTTTTAGACAAAGCTTTTGCTTATAAGAAAGCGCCGGCCGTTGCCATTATCGTTAATTCTCCCGGCGGTTCGCCTGTACAATCGCATCTCATCTTTAAGCGTATTCGCGATTTGGCAAAAGAAAAAAACAAGAAGGTTCTTGTATTCGTCGAGGATGTGGCAGCGTCAGGGGGATATATGATTGCTTGTGCTGGGGATGAAATTTTTGCTGATCCATCTTCGGTTGTTGGTTCTATCGGGGTTGTTTCTGCTTCTTTTGGTTTTCCTGAGCTTTTGAAAAAAATTGGTGTGGAGCGCCGTGTGCACACGGCCGGAAAAAATAAGGTTGTGTTAGATCCATTTCAGCCGGAAAAGAAAGAAGATGTTGAACGCTTAGAATCCCTGCAACTTGAAATTCATCAAACTTTTATCGATTTGGTTAAGGTGCGCCGTGCAGAGAAGTTGTCAGATGACTCAGATCTTTTTACAGGAATGTTTTGGAGTGGAAAGAAGAGCGTTGAGCTTGGTCTTGTTGATGAATTAAATGATGTGCGTTCTGTTATTAAGACGCGGTTTGGTGACGATGCTAAGCTTCGATTAATTGCTCCTCCGAGAAATTTATTAGGGTATAAAACGTCTTTAGGCGTTACGTCTAATGTGGTTTATACAGCGGTTGATAGTGCGTTTATGGTAGCTGAGGAACGGGCGTTATGGCAACGTTATGGTTTATGATATATGCTGTATTGGTAGGTAATCTCCTTTAAGAGCGCATGTTAGAAGAGAGAATTTTAAACGATATGAGCAATTGTTCGTGGCCTTTTGTTTTTGTGGCGTACTGAGAAACAATTATGAAGGGCGTATCTTGTCTGCGTAAAGGCTGGTTTGTTGTGTGTACGATACGAGGTGCTTTCATAGGTATTGCGTTAGTTGAATGTTTCTTGAGATGATATTGAATGTACAAGCTTTGTTCAAATGGCACTGTTAGTTTGTTTACGCCTATTAAGTTGAATTTGGCTCTGCACGTCGTTGGCCGGCGCGCTGATGGATATCACTTAATAGAGAGCTTGGTTTATTTTAGTCTCAGTGGTGATTATTTGAGTTGTACTCCCTCTGAAAATGATGGTTTTGTTTTAACGGGCCCTTTCGCTGATAGGCTCGTTCCTGACACAGGTAATTTGGTTGTTCGTGCGCGTGATTTCATGCGTAAAATGTTTCCTGAATTTGCTAGACCTGCTTTTTTTCGACTCGTTAAAACATTGCCAGTCGCTTCAGGGATTGGCGGTGGTTCTGGCAATGCAGCTGGTGTTATGAGTATACTGCGTCGACAATGGAATCTTGATTGTCCCTATGAAAAATTAGCAAGAATGGGTTTAGAACTTGGCGCTGATGTACCGATGTGCTTTTCTGCATTAGAATGTTATCAGCCCCTTTTCGTTACAGGAATTGGACAAAATATGATACGGCTAAAAGATGCTTGCTCTCTTGCGGTGGTGCTGGTTAATCATGGTCAGCAAATTGCTACGGAAGCCGTTTTTAATGCTTTAGAAGAACGCTATAATTCTCCTTTAAAAATTGATCCAATGGTTTTGAGGACGGTGTACTCACTGGTTGAGGCGTTGCGGGAAACGCGTAACGATCTTTTTGCTCCTGCATTTAAAATTTCTCCTCGATTATCTGAAGTTTTAAATGTTTTGGATGAGAGCGGATCTCTTCTTTCTCGCATGTCAGGGGCTGGTGCTACTTGTTTTGGTATTTTTAAAGATGAAAAAGAGGCACAGCGGGCGGCTCTTTTTATTAAATCTATTCGTCCAGATTGGTTTGTTAGGCCTATAGTGACGTTAGGAAGGCTTCGAATACGTAAAGTGAGGACATGATTTTTGTCAATGATTATACTGCGCGAGATATTGAGGTGCCGTTATGAAATTTTTGATCAGGTTTGCGTAGTGGTGTAGTTAAAATATGGTGAACGATATTTAAGAAAATCGGGTTTCTGTATGCTCTTTGTGTTTTTGTATTGTTGTGCTTACGTGAAAAGTGTGGAGGCCCGGTGTTTCGTTTTCGTTATAAGACTTGTGAAAAATGGGTGGGGGTGCAAAAATAAATACATGTGTCAGTTACGTTGATAATTCATCCAATATGTTTGATCTATTACTTGAACCACATTTTTCGTACGAATTAGATTTGCAGAAACAGGGGTTCTCGCATGTCGCAGGTGTTGATGAAGTAGGGCGTGGCCCTCTTGCTGGCCCTGTTGTGACGGCGGCGGTCATTTTGGATAAAAATCATATACCGGATGGATTGAATGATTCAAAAAAACTTTCCGCTAAGAGGCGTAGCGGACTTTATCATGAAATTTTAAAAACTGCGTTAGCGGTTTCGATTGCTAGTTTGTGTTCCCGCACCATTGATCAGTGTAATATTAGAGAAGCAACTTTGGAGGCGATGCGCCGCTGTATCATGGGATTGGCGGTGCCAGCTCATTATGCATTAATTGATGGGCGCGATATTCCCTCTAAGCTGCTATGTCCAGCAACTGCTTTGATTAAAGGTGATCAGCGTTCGGTTTCAATTGCTGCGGCATCTATTGTTGCTAAGGTAACGCGTGATCAGATGATGGAGCGCGCTGGACAGGTTTATAAAGAGTATGGTTTAGAGAAGCACGTAGGCTATCCAACGTTGGCGCATCGTTTAGCTCTCGATAAATATGGGCCGGTTGTAGGACTGCATCGTTACAGTTTTACACCCATAAAAGGGCGCTATAGGAGTGATATATCGTGAAGATTCTTCCCCTAAACAGTGATTCGATGAAAGAAGCGGTCGTACTTCTGGAACGGGGGAGGTTGGTGGCGCTGCCGACAGAAACCGTCTACGGATTGGCTGGAGATGCAACTAATGGGGAAGCAGTAGCCGCTATTTTTTCTACAAAAGGCCGGCCGAAGTTTAATCCCCTGATTGTCCACGTAGGCAGCATCGCTATGGCAGAGTGCCATGTTGAAATTGATACTATTTCACGTCGATTGATGGAAGCATTTTGGCCCGGTCCATTGACATTAATTTTACCTTTAAAATTGCATCATAATATTCATCCTTTGACTACTGCTGGTCTTGATACGCTTGCTGTTCGTTTTCCGGACAGCTGTTTCGCCGAGGTCGTACGATATTTTGGTAGACCTTTAGCTGCTCCTAGTGCAAATCGATCAGGGCGTCTCAGTCCCACTTCAGCTGAAGCAGTTTTTGCATCTTTAGGGAGATCAGTTCCTTTGATTATTGACGGAGGGCCTTCTAAAATTGGGCTTGAGTCAACGATCATTAAAGTTTGTGGCGAAAGTGTTTATCTCTTGCGTCCCGGAGGGCTCTCTGCCAAGAGTATTGAAGATGTCACGGGGAGACCGCTGAAACGGTTGGATCAGCGGATGGCGATTGAGGCACCTGGTATGTTGAATTCGCATTACGCGCCTAATGCTGCGGTTCGTCTGAATGTGAAAAAGGTAGAATATGGTGAAGCACTTTTGGCATTTGGTCTCAAACGCGTTATGGGAGTTGAAAATGCTATTTCTGTGCTAAATCTTAGTGAAAGCGGGAAGTTAGAAGAGGCTGCTTCTCGCTTGTTTCAATACATGAGACAGTTGGATTCGCTTAAAGTGAGGTCTATTGCAGTGGAACCTGTACCGTTGCATGGGCTTGGTGAGGCTATCAATGATCGTTTAATACGCGCCTCTGCTCCAAAGGAAGAGTGAAAATGGAGCAGGATTTGATTGAGAGATTCAGAGAAATTGTTGGCACTGCGCATGCTATAACGGATGAGGCTTTAATTGCGCCATATTTGTCAGAAGAACGTGGGATTTTTCATGGAAAAACGTCGTTAGTTTTACGGCCATCTTCTACGAAGGAGGTATCATCGATTATGCAATTGGCTAGCCAAACGTGCACACCAATTGTACCTCAGGGCGGAAATACAGGTCTCGTTGGTGGTCAGCAGCCGGATAACAGTGGGGGTGGCGTTATTTTATCCATGGAACGATTAAACAAGATCAGATGTATTGATCTCGAGGGTAGTTTCGCTGTTGTAGAGGCTGGTGTTGTCTTACGCAGTTTACAGGAAAAAGTAGATGGAACTGATCTTTTTTTTCCTCTTTCTTTGGCTTCGGAAGGTTCTTGTCAAATAGGAGGAAACCTTTCGTCTAACGCTGGAGGTACGGCTGTTTTGGCTTATGGAAATATGCGTGAGCTTTGTCTTGGTTTGGAAGTTGTTTTGCCTGATGGCCAAATTTTGGATGATTTGCGTTTTGTAAAAAAAGACAATAGTGGCTATGATTTAAAAAATCTTTTCATCGGCGCAGAGGGGACTTTAGGGATTATAACTGCTGCTGTTTTGAAGCTTTTTCCAAAAGTAAAGGGCAAGGCAGTTGCTTTTGTAGGGTTACAAAGTCCAGCTAAGGCCCTCGCATTTTTGTCTCTTTCTCAACGTTGTGGAGGAGAGATGTTGACCGGTTTTGAGCTAATGGGAAAGCTCAGCTTGAAGATGGCTCTGGATTATAACAGATGCCAAGGTTCCCCTTTTAGGCATGATCATGAATGGTACGTACTGATTAATATTGTGTCATTGCGGAGTGGTGATGAAGCGTCATTGGTGCTCAATGGTATTTTGGAGGATTCTTTTAAAAGTGGTGTGATAGAGGATGCGGTTATTGCGCAATCATTGAAGCAGCAAGATTTTTTTTGGCAATTACGGGAAAGTATTTCGTATGCACAAAAATTGGCAGGAGGGTCGATTAAGCATGATATCGCGGTACCTGTTGCCTTTATACCTGATTTTATTGCTGAGGCATCCTTTATCGTTGAAGATATTTCTCCTGGTGCGCGGGTGGTTTGTTTCGGCCACATGGGTGATGGAAATTTGCATTACAATGTTACGCAGCCTATTGGAGCCGATACTGAGGCATTTTTGCAATTATGGTCCCAGATGAATCGTCGTATTCACGATTTAGTGATACGCTATCAGGGTGCATTTTCTGCTGAACACGGGATTGGTCAGCTTAAGCGTGGAGAGCTTCGTGCGTTTAAGTCACCTGTCGCGCTAGATTTGATGCAGAAGATTAAAAAAACACTCGACCCTTTAGGAATTATGAATCCTGGAAAAATATTATAGCTTGAGAATGGTAGATTTTATTGCGTATTCATATTTAGGTTTTGATAACCAAAAGATGAACTCTTCCATTTTTATTCAGCCTTTTAATGACCCAACGAAAAAAAACTGCTAGAAGGAGTGTGTTATTAAAATAATTGGGAAACTGTTATGGCTGATCGAGGCTTTAATCAGGCAAAAGCGGGGGTTGAATTTCGTTTGGATCCGTTTTATTTGCCGCAAACAACAACGTATTTTTCGCCAAAAACGGGTAATGAAATGACCTGTTCATTGGGCGAGAGTGGTGTTTTTCTTAAAACAGATTCTTCCTCAAGTTTGCTGCATTTGGTTCCGGCTTGTCATTACAGAGGGATTTCAGCACGTACAGTAAAAACTCCTTCAGGAGATAGGGCAGTTGCATTAGAGCTGTTTCATGTAGATGAAGAATCTTGTATCCCACTTTTGGTTTCTAGGGACTTGAATAATGTTCTCCTGGATTGGCGATTGTGGGCCGATATTTATAATCTTCCTATGCTCATGATTAACGAGGACGGCAGCAGTGTGGTTGTTAAAGAACGTTCTGATCTGCGTCGATTTTTTCATAGAACATTACGTTGTAAACGAAAGCGCTTCTCCCTTCGTTGTGGTGGCTCGCTGGGTCTGCGCTTGATAATGTTTGATCAGGTTGCAATCTAACGATGATTGCATGGGCAATTTTTGCATACCAGGTTGATGGGCGCTCTGCGGTCTGTACAGCTCTCCTACGACGATAAAGGACTTCGCATCTAGTTTTAAGCTTTGTGCATAAAAGGCCTAAACGGATACAAAAAACAAATAATGTCTGGTTGAGGTGCAGCGCTCTTGTGTTCAATGATTTGTATTTTATTTATTTTGTAGTGGAAACGAGTTTCCTCGTTTCACAGTTTTTTGCGTTTGATGGCAAATTTAATGTTCTGAAAAAAAATGCAGAGATATAAAATAGTTGGCAATTCACGCACATATATTGTCGTATGACATATACGACTATTGAAAAATAAAGTTTGAAAAATTCACTGTTCTCTCGTAACAGCTCGCCATCCAATATCGCGCCGAGCAAAACCTTCAGGCCAATCAATACAATCGACAGCTTTGTAAGCACGCTTTTGTGCCTGTGCAATGGTTTCTCCTACCGCTGTTACGTTTAAAACACGTCCACCATTGGCAATTAACTCTCCGTTGCGCAATGCTGTACCAGCTTGAAAAATTTTTACACCTGGGAGCGTATTCGCTTTATCAATATTGCGGATGATGCCGCCTTTTTTGGGAGAATCCGGATATCCCTTGGCAGCCATGACTACGGTCAAAGCGGATTTTTTAGACCATTTAAGAGGTTTTTTCTCAAGCTTTCCTTGGGCTGTTGCAAGGAGGATCGGAAGAATATCGTCTTCGAAACGCAGCATTAAAACCTGACATTCAGGGTCACCGAATCTTACATTAAACTCAATTAATTCAGGCCCTTTTTGGGTTATCATTAATCCAACGAAGAGAATGCCTTTAAAGGGTGCTCCCATTTCATTCATGCTGTATAGGGTTGGTTCAACAATTTCTTTAAGGGTACGATCAATCATTTCTTCCGTCATTAAAGGGGCCGGTGAATAAGCGCCCATGCCACCGGTATTAGCTCCAGTATCGCCGTCACCGACACGTTTATGATCTTGTGCTGACCCGAAAGGGAGAGCGATTTTACCGTCACAGAGGCAGAAGAAACTTGCTTCTTCACCTTCAAGAAAGGATTCCACGACAATTTTGGCGTCTGTATTATTCCCGGTATTACTGAGGCAAGCATCAACTGCATTGTATGCTTCCTCTATTGTCGTCGCAACAACAACACCCTTACCGGCGGCTAGGCCATCAGCTTTAATGACAATGGGAACGCCCTGTTGATGGATATACGTTTTTGCTTCCAGAGCATCACTAAAGCAATGGTAGGTGCCCGTAGGGATGTTATTTTTACGACATAAGTCTTTCGTAAAAGCCTTTGAACCTTCTAATTGGGCGGCTTTCTGAGTTGGTCCGAATACATAGATGCCAGCGCTATTAAGAGAGTCTGTTATGCCAGCAACTAACGGTGCTTCCGGTCCAACGACCACCAGGTCGATGGAATGTGTCTTGCAAAAATCAACAACGAGGGGATGGTTATTGATATCTAAATCAATATTTTCACCCAATTCCGTTGTTGCAGGATTTCCAGGAGCACAATATAATTTTGTCAACAGTGGTGATGCTGCTATTTTCCATGCTAGAGCATGTTCTCGCCCGCCTGAGCCAATAAGAAGAATGTTCATTGTCTGCTCCTACTACAGAAGAAGGTGATTCGGTCATTTTTCTTGTCATAAGAATGAAATGCCTCTATCGCAAGACAAAAGGTGAAACTATTTTATGAAAAAAAGTAAAAATATCGTACGTATTCAATCTTGTGAGAGTCATGGACAGGTTGCGGATGCTTCTTCTAAGTGGGTCTACCATTTTCTTCCACATTCTTTGTTGTTTTATGCTCAACTGGCACGTTGGGATCGGCCCATTGGGTGGCAGTTGTTGATGTGGCCCTGTTTTTGGTCAACGACTATGGCCTTTTTCTCTCATGAAATGATTCGATTGCCTCTTTTACCAATCTTGGGTAATTGGCTCTGGTATCTTTTACTTTTTTTTCTGGGGTCCGTGGCTATGCGGGGCGCGGGGTGTACGTGGAATGATCTTGTCGATCATAGGATTGATTCTCAAGTGGAACGGACACGTTCTCGTCCGTTGCCGACAGGACACGTGAGCCGGTTTCAAGCAAAAGTTTTTATATTGGTGCAGTGCTTGATCGGTTTGGTCGTCTTATCTCGATTTAATGTATTCAGTTTTTTTCTGGGTGTTTCGTCATTGGTAGCGGTAGCGGTTTATCCTTTCATGAAACGTGTAACGTATTGGCCGCAATTTTTTCTGGGTATTGCATTTAACTGGGGGGCATTGATGGGATGGGCGGTTGTGTATGGAAGTTTGAGTTTAGCGCCGATTTTACTTTATGCGGGATCAATTTTGTGGACGATAGGATATGACACAATTTATGCGCACCAGGACAAAGAGGATGATTCGACCGTTGGTCTACGCTCTACGGCGCTTCTTTTTGGCAAAGGCACCAAGTGCGCGCTTATGTTTTTGTATAGCGGTTTTGTCGTCTTAGTCGGCTTAGCGTTTTATCTGTCGCAGGTTCCTATTGTGGGATTTTTAGGGCTTTTTGCTGCAAGCATTCATATGTGCATTCAAATTAAGGTCATTGATATAGACGATAGCTTACAATGTTTGGGGCTTTTTAGATCTAATTCATTTGTCGGTTTTTTAATCTTTGCCGGTTTAGTATGCGGTGGCGTATGGACAGCAGTTTACCGCACAGTCTGACAATGATAAATTGGGTGATCATTGTGCTGCACGGTGTTGTGGGTGGTTTTTGTTTTTTATAGCCAGAGTTTTCTTGTTTGGGTTTCGTAGTCTTTTACTGAATTTCGCGGACTTTTAAGAAGTGCATTAGAGTCAAATGGGCTAAGGGTAAAGTTTTTTCTTCTGCCAATCAACACAATCAATCGAATTTCGTGTAAAAAGTACGCGATCATGTAAACGAAATGGACGATCGCACCAAAATTCTATGGAAAGAGGTTTGACTCGGAATCCAGACCAATGAGGTGGACGCGGGATATTGCCCACAGCATAGCGTGCAGTGTATTTGGCAATTGCCTCTTCAAGGATAAAGCGGTTTTCTAGCGGACGAGATTGTTTGGATGCCCACGCACCAATGCGGCTGCCGCGCGGTCGCGATTGGAAATAAGCATCGGCTTCCCGAGTGCTCACTTTTTCAACAATTCCTCTAATTCGAACTTGGCGGAGAAGAGATTTCCAATGAAAACCCAAAGATGCTTTCATTGATTTCAAAATTTCCTGTCCTTTAGAACTTTCGTAGTTGGTATAGAAAACAAAACCTTGAGAATCGAAATCTTTGAGAAGAACCATACGAACGTTGGGTAATCCAGTTTCGTCGACCGTTGCTAATGCCATAGCATTAGGATCATTTATTTCGTTCGCTATAGCCTCTTCAAGCCAATTGCCGAAAAGCGTGAAAGGTTCTTGCGCTTGTGTGAAATCATGATCGGATTGTACTTTGTTATTCATAATATCTCCGGATATCATTGAACGGAAGTGGGGTATTCCCCGATATATTTTAAGTTACTCTGAATTATTAAGGAACAAGTAACAGATACATTTTTTTGCGGTGTTTTTATAATTTTTATCGTTAGCATAAAATGAAAAGAGCCGTATTAGGTACAAAAATGCTTATTTTACCTAGTATTTTAGTCTCTTTATGGACATATAGACGAAGAGGAAATATTCTATGGGATGGCTGACAGTACTATGAGAGGTGTTGGGTAGCTCATCGCTTGGTGTTTTGGAAACAAAAGGACTGAAAAGAGGACAATATGCGTGATCCCTATACAGTTTTGGGTGTGGATCGTACTGCTGAATCGCGGGAAATTAAGTCTGCATTCAGAAAATTAGCAAAGAAATATCATCCAGATCACAATATGGATGATATAAAAGCCAAAGAAAGATTTTCTGAAATTAATCAGGCTTATGAGATTATAGGTGATAAAGATAAAAGAGCTCAATTTGATCGCGGTGAAATTGATGTGGAGGGAAAACCAATTCATCGGGCTTATGGTGCTGGTGGAAATTTCCGAGATAGATACGATCCTTTTTCGGAAGGAGCGAAGGGGTTTGATTTTGGTTATTCAGGTGGTTCCAGTTTTGATGCGAGCAATGTTTTTCGTGATTTATTTGAAAGGGGTGGAGGTTCCTCAAACTCTTCGCAATATAACCATAATCGCAATCAGTTTAAGCAAGGGGCTCATATTCGTGCCAATCTTACAGTGACATTGGAGCAGATGGTTGGTGCTGAAAGATTGGAAGTCGTTTTTCCTAATGGAAAAAAGTTAAAAATTAAGCTTCCAGATTACGTAGAAGATGGGCAGACCATACGTCTAAAAGGTCAGGGAGAAGAGGGAGCATACGGTGAGGCGGGAGATGCATTGGTGACCGTCCAGATTCGCAAACATCCTCGTTTGCGAGTTGAAGGAAGAGCCCTCCATCTTGATTTGCCGGTTTCTCTTAAACATGCTGTGCTTGGAGCAAAGGAAGAAATCGAGACTTTAGAGGGGCGAGTTGCCGTAAAAATTCCTGCATGGTCGAGTTCTGATCGTATTTTACGGTTGAAAGGAAAGGGACTCTATCTGAAAAACGGTCAAAGGGACGACCTTTATGTACATATTCGTATCATGTTACCGGAAGGCGGAGACGCAGAGTTGGAACAATTTTTTCGGACACAGAAAGATTAGCTTTTAAATTATTAAAAGCGTAGTTTCTATTCGACTTGAAATCAATTACTTGAAGAAAAGTTCGACCTATGTCATAGGCAGAGGGTAATGTTGATTTCAAGGAGCAGGGCAGTGCTGATGGCTAATGTTAATGGTTTATTGTGCGGAAAGCGTGGTTTAATTTTGGGGCTGGCCAATAATCGCTCTATCGCTTGGGGAATAGCTAAAGCGGTTAGTGCAGCGGGGGCGGAGCTTGCTTTTACTTATCAGGGAGAGGCAATAAAAAAGCGCGTTGAGCCTTTAGCTGAAGAACTGAATGGGATTGTTTGCGGTCATTGTGATGTTTCTGATAGCGCATCTATTGACGCAGTTTTTAAAGAAATAGAAACCAAATGGGGGAAATTGGATTTTTTAGTTCATGCTGTTGGTTTTTCTGATAAAGATGAATTGAGTGGTCGCTATGTTGATGTGAGCGAATCAAATTTTATGATGACAATGAATGTTTCTGTTTATTCCTTAACGGCTCTTGCCCGGCGGGCAGAAAAATTGATGTCGGACGGTGGTTCGATTTTAACATTGAGCTATTATGGTGCAGAAAAGGTTGTTCCTAATTACAATGTTATGGGAGTTGCTAAGGCGGCTCTTGAAGCGAGCATGAAGTACCTAGCAGTGGATTTAGGTCCTAAGAATATTCGTGTTAACGCTATATCTGCTGGGCCGATTAAAACACTGGCTGCTTCTGGTATCGGTGATTTCCGTTATATTTTAAAATGGAATGAGTACAATGCGCCTTTGCGTCGTACGGTAACGATCGAAGATGTGGGTGATTCAGCTCTTTACCTTCTTTCAGATTTATCCCGTTCTGTTACAGGTGAGGTGCATCATGTGGATTCTGGCTATAACGTAATAGGAATGAAAGCTGTTGATGCGCCGGATATTTCTGTCGTTAAAGAGTAAAGTTTATGAGGTCTTGTTCGACGACGATAAATTGACTAGGACCGGCGTGGTTGGCAGTCTTCGTGAATGAGAGGCTGCGTTCGCGCGGGGTCGGTGCGCTGTGGTTGTGTGTGCGTGGTAGAGGGACAGGGCGTTTTCCGTGTCGTGTAGCGCATCGAGTCGTTCGTTTTGTATAACGGCGTGGATTAAGGGTCGTGATGTCGCTCTTGGTTGTATCATAGATGGTTGTCCTTCAAGGATTGTTTGCGGTTTTTTTTTCATTTCTCAACTGTTGAAATATTTCTATTTGGTCTTTCGGATATCCGATATTATCTAATAAAGGTTAAGCTGGGACGGTTTAGCCGTGCGATGCAGAGTCGAGAGCAAGATCAAGTGGAGATTCTTTTGGGAATTGTTGTTCAAGGCGAGGCAACGTTGACGACAGCGGGGGCGTTGGTTTTTATATTTACCAAGATGCGGGGGCAGAATTCTAATGATTATAGTTCCATCGCTTACCAAGTATCACTTAAGTTATACAGATTATACTTGTGGCGTTGATATGACGTTCGTGATAGCGACTGACATTCGTGATATTAATTGCGCTTGTCAGGACTGATCACAGGTTGATAATGATCCATTTTTTACGCCTGATGCAGGGATAGTGTAGATTTTTAGCGGTTACTTTGATGAATTACGCGAAAGTAAGCTATATGTTGGTTTCTATCGCTGAGGTTGTTGAAGAAGACGTTCTCGCGAGGCTAGGAGCACTAATTTATGCAAGGCTAGATCGAATATTTCTTCGTTATTAATGTCTATTAATGCTGTTAAGGGGGGCAAGATTGGTGATGGATTTTCTGCAGCCCTTTTGATTAGATGAAGAAAATGCAGATGAAAGGTGTATGGAGAAGGGTGGGAGGCTGTTTTTTGTCTAATCATGCTTGCGGTATTTTTAGGTGGGGTATCAAGCGGGAAGCTTATCGCTCTATATTATATTTTTCTGTTAAGCTGATTTCGTCAATTTTGTTTCCTCACTGCCTGGTTGATGTTGATGGTAAGGATGTAAAGGTCATAACAGAGGGGTGATACGGTCCGTATGTTGGGTCCGCGCTGTTCGCGTTGGTGAAGTGATTGTTGCTTCTGTTATCCCTGACTATTATTTAGTACATCGTGGTCAGGTCTGCGATTCGAAAGGTGAATGATGGTGCATGATCAAAAAAAAATTATTTCTGCTATTAAGGCTTTTGAATGTGGTGAAATTGTCGTGGTTATGGATGACGATGACCGTGAGAACGAGGGTGATTTAATTGTTGCTGCCGTTCATTGTACAGAAGAAAAGATGGCATTCATTATACGCCATACGACGGGTATTGTTTGTGCGCCTATGCTAAGAGAAGGGGCGCAACGGCTTTATCTTTCCCCTATGGTTTCAGATAATGATTCTATGCACCGTACTCAATTTACTGTTACTGTCGATTTTAAATATGGAACGACGACAGGTATTTCGGCACAGGATCGTACGTTGACGGTTCGTAATCTTGCTAATCCCAATGCTTGTGCAAGCGATTTTGTTCGCCCGGGACATATTTTCCCTTTGATTGCGCATGAAGGGGGAGTTCTTATGCGTTCGGGTCATACCGAAGCGGCAGTTGATTTGTGTAAATTAGCTGGTTTGCCGCTGGTTGGCGTCATTGGCGAGTTGGTCAATGATGATGGTAGTGTTAAACACGGAGATGAAGTTACAAAATTTGCGCAAGATAATCAGTTACATGTAATAACGGTGGCGGATCTAATTGCTTATCGACAGCAGAAGGAAATGTTGATTAAACATATTGGAGAAGCGCACTTTGAAACATCAGTAGGAGCAGCCGTTTTTCGGAGCTACCAGCTCCCCTGGGAGGCCATTCAACATGTTGCGGTTATTTTTGGTGATATTCGCGATGGGAAGGATGTTCCTGTGTTTTTGCACCGTGAAAACATTATGAATGATATTTTTAATCAATCATCAAATATCGTGACTGTTATGGGGCGCATGATGGGAAAAGAGAGGCGTGGCGTGCTTATTTATTTACGCGAAGGGTCCGTTGGTGTTGGTTCTAAACTTTCTGTTGGCGTTCAGGGGATGGCAATAGAAGGCTCGGAGAGTCACGTGCAGGCAATTGAACGCAAAGAAAAGTGGCGCCGAATAGGCCTTGGGGCACAAATCTTGAGACATCTGGGAATTAATTCTATGATTGTTTACGCTTCAGATGAAGAACGTTATTATACAGATTTCGAAGGTTTTGGAGTTCATATATCCAGGACAGAAATTTTATGAGGGTAATATGAAGTCGGGAATAAAGAGAGAAGACATTGCGACATTGAGTTTTGAGGCGGCACTTAAGCAGCTTGAGGTGATCGTCGAGAATTTGGAGCGGGGGGATGTTCCTCTAGAGCAGTCAATTGATATTTATGAACGTGGTGAAGCTCTAAAAAAGCATTGCGATGGACTCCTGAAAGTTGCTGAAGCCAAAGTCGAAAAAATCCGACTTTCGGAAGGTGGTCTTCCGCAAGGAGTGGAGCCACTTGATTCTGAATGATATTGTTTGAGGGTATTTATCGTAATGTAAAAGGCCAAGTGATCTGGTTTATGGGGGATGAGCTTTGTAGTTTCTCTCTTCGTGAAATGGGTCGAAAGTTAGAAAAATTGTAGATAATTCCGCGTAGATAAACTATTTCGATGGCAATGTGATACACCATAAGCGAAAGCGTAGAGGGCTCATGCTGGTCGTTTCGCTTCATTTATGAGACAACATGAGGAGCTTCTCTTGTCCCAGATATTAACGCCACTACTTGATCGTGTTCATTTGCCGCAGGATTTGCGGGCACTTTCGGAGGCTGATTTGCTACAATTGGCTGATGAGTTGCGAGCTGAAACGATCGATGCTGTTTCTGTGACAGGCGGGCATCTCGGTGCTGGCCTTGGTGTCGTTGAGTTAACAATTGCGCTGCATTACGTTTTTAATACGCCTGAAGACAGGATTATCTGGGATGTTGGACATCAAGCATATCCACATAAAATTTTAACGGGCCGGAGGGATAGGATTCGTACATTACGTCAAGAGGGAGGTTTATCAGGTTTTACAAAACGGTCAGAAAGTGTGTATGATCCGTTTGGTGCAGGTCATTCCTCGACTTCTATTTCGGCCGGTCTCGGTATGGCGGTGGCTGATGCTTTAAGAGGAGAAAAAAGGCGAAGAATTGTCTCTGTAATCGGCGATGGCGCTATGTCTGCTGGTATGGCATATGAAGCAATGAATAACGCTGGCGCTTTGGATGCCCGTTTGGTTGTTATTCTTAATGACAATGATATGTCTATTGCACCTCCTACGGGGGCTATGAGGGCTCATCTTGCTAGGTTAATTTCTCATCCTTCTTACCGCAGTCTGCGTGAGCGGGTGAAGGTGTTCAGCAAAAAGTTGCCAAAATTTTTTTTGGATCAGGCTTATCGTTCAGAGGAATTCGCAAGATCTTTTTTGGTTGGGGGGACCTTATTTGATGAGCTCGGTTTTTATTACGTTGGACCCATAGATGGCCATAATTTGAACCATTTACTACCCGTTTTGAAAAATATTCGTGAATATCCTAATGGTCCTGTTCTGGTGCACGCAGTTACGCGCAAAGGAAAGGGGTACGCACCCGCTGAAGCATCATCTGACAAATACCACGGTGTTAATTGTTTTGATATTGTAACGGGAAAACAGGTTAAAGCACAAAGCAAAGCGCTTTCTTACACTAAAATATTTTCTGATGCTTTAATAGAAGAGGCTGCGCGTGATGATAAAATCATTGGTATAACGGCGGCAATGCCAAGTGGGACGGGTCTTGACGCTTTCGCTAGACAATTTCCAAACAGGATGTTTGATGTTGGCATTGCTGAACAGCATTCTGTTACTTTCGCAGCGGGGATTGCTAGTGAAGGGTATAAGCCTTTTGTTGCAATTTACTCCACATTTTTACAGCGTGCTTATGATCAAATAATTCATGATGTGTCTATACAAAAACTGCCGGTTCGTTTCGCGATTGATAGAGCGGGTTTTGTTGGTGCAGACGGTGCGACGCATGCAGGAAGTTTTGATATCGCTTTTTTAATGGTTCTCCCTGATTTTGTTGTGATGGCTCCTTCTGATGAAGTGGAGTTGATGCATATGGTGCGTACAGCAGCGGCCTATGACGAAGGGCCTATTTCTTTTCGTTATCCGCGTGGTGAAGGCACTGGTATGGATTTACCGCAGCGAGGCGAATTACTTGAGATTGGAAAGGGGCGCATTTTGCGCGAAGGAAGCAGGGTAGCTTTGGTTTGTTTTGGAACGCGGTTATCTGAAGCGTTAGCGGCAGCGAATATATTGGAAAATGAAGGGTTGTCTACGACTGTTGTTGATGCAAGGTTCGCGAAGCCTCTGGATAAAGATCTAATGTCTCGTTTAGCACGTGAGCATGAAGTATTTGTAACAATTGAAGAAGGTGCAGTGGGTGGATTTGGAGCACATTTATTACAATTTTTGGCGCAAAAAGGATTTTTAGATCATGGATTAAAGGTTCGCACGCTAAAACTTCCCGATGAATATTTGAATCACGGTCCACCGAAAAAGGTTCTTTCGCGTGTTGGACTCGATGCCATTGGTATTGTCAACACTGTGTTGTCCGCTTCAGGGAAGGAAATTCGGACGATATAGAAAGTTTAGTATGAGATGGTTGTTAAAAAACGACTTGATGTTTTTTTAGCTGAAAAAAATTTTTTTACTACACGCTCACGAGCGCGTGACGCCATTGTACGTCGAACTGTGAAAGTTGATGGCGAAATTATCGTTAAAGCCGGGTACTTCGTTTCTGATAATGCGGAAATTATAGTTTGCGATCCGGCACAGAACTACGTTTCACGTGCAGCGTTGAAATTGATCAGTGCGCTTGATACATTTCCGGTTGTAACGGACAAAGTGATCGCTATTGATATCGGTGCGTCAACGGGTGGTTTTACGCAAGTTCTCTTGGAACGTGGTGCAGCTCACGTTATCGCTATCGATGTTGGTAGTAACCAATTTGATCGACGTTTATTAGGGAACAGTGCGATCACCTTGTTGGAGGATCTCAGTGTTAGGGATTTAAAACAAGAGCATTTGGGAGGCCGAGAAATCGATCTCATAGTATCGGATGTTAGTTTTATTTCTCTTAGACTTGCGTTGCCTCCTGCTCTGTCTTTGGCTAAAGATGGAGCTCAGGCAGTTTTGTTAGTAAAACCGCAATTCGAGGTTGGTAGAGGAGGGGTCCTCGGTAAAAATGGGGTATTAAAAAATTTATCAGTAGCAGAACAAATTGCCAGAGGGATTTTTGATTGGCTGAATACTCAAACAGGGTGGACTGCGAAGGGTTTATTACCTTCGCCCATTTTAGGTGGTGATGGTAATCTGGAATTTTTGTTATTCGGGGAGAAAAAGGGGTGAGCGCTGATAATGATGTTGTAATCAACCGTATTGGAGCGGATGGACATGGTATCTTCAATATGTCGCATGGCACTATTTCGGTTCCTTTTACTTTACCAGGGGAGGTTGCAACAATTTCTCGTCGTGGGAAATATGGAAAATTGATTGCTCTCAAAAAAAAATCATCGGAACGAATCGATCCTATTTGCCGACATTTTGAGAATTGCGGAGGGTGCGCGCTTCAGCATTGGCGCGCTGACGCTTACCGCTCTTGGAAATGGCAGTTGGTTGTTGATGCGCTTAAAAAGTATAAAATCGATTCTCCTGTTCTTCCTTTAATTGAGTGCAAGCGTCACAGTCGCAGACGGATCACTTTGACAGCTCTTTCGATCAAGAATGACCGCGTTATTGGTTTTAACCGCTCTTTGTCCCATGATGTTATTGCTTTAGAAGAATGTCCAGTGACGTGCTCAGAAATTACGTCTAAACTAGATGGTATTAGAGTGCTTTGTTCTCTTATTGGAAATTATGCTGAGCGCTTTCATGTCACGGTAACATCTGTTGTAAATGGCCTAGATGTTGCTTTAAATGGGTGCGTAGTACGGGATGAGTGCATTCGCCAAAAATTAATTCACGCGGCGCTTTCTTGCGGAATTACGCGTTTATCTGTCGAAGGTGAGGTTTTTATCGAGCGAGAAAAGCCATTAGTTTATTTTGGAAATGTGGGGGTTGAATTTCCTGTTGGGGGTTTTTTGCAAGCGACTTCTGAAGCAGAAGATATCATAGGCGACATCGTTTTGTGCCACTTAAAAAAAGCAAGGAATGCTGTTGATTTGTTTTCGGGAGTTGGAACGTTCGCACTGCGTATGGCAAGAAAGATGAACGTCCACGCGGTAGAAAATGATGGGGAAGCATTAGAGAATTTAGGTCGGGCGGCACGTTTTACAGCTGGTTTAAAAAAAGTAACTTATGAAAAACGCGACCTCTTCCGTCGTCCACTTTCTGCAAATGAACTTGAGCGTTTTGATAGCGTTGTTTTTGATCCTCCGCGTGCTGGTGCAGAAAAGCAGGTGCGTGAATTGGCAAAAACGACCATTCCGCGTGTGGTAGCAGTCTCGTGTAATCCTATAACATTTGCTCGCGATTTATCTCTCCTGGTTTCTGGCGGTTATACTTTAGAAAAAGTTGTACCGATTGATCAATTTTTATGGTCACCGCACGTCGAAATCATCGCTGTCTTGAGTAGACTCAAGGTCAAAACTGGTTGGACGCTTTAGTTTTTTTGAGGGACACTAAAAAATTCTTTAATTTTGGTAAAAGCGTATCTAGCTAGCTTTGTGGAATTGCTGTTCCGCCGACCGTCATATTATTGATTCGCAGGTGAGGTTGTCCGACACCAACAGGGACATTTTGTCCAGCTTTTCCGCACATACCAATACCATTATCAAGTTTGCTATCATTACCAATCATTGTAATACGTTTCATGGCATCTGGGCCGTTTCCAATGAGGGTTGCACCTTTTATTGGCGCTACGATTTTGCCGTTTTCTACCCGATAAGCTTCAGTGCATTCAAACACGAATTTTCCAGAAGTGATATCAACTTGTCCTCCACCAAATGAAACGGCATAAATTCCGTGTTTTAGTGAGGACAAAATCTCCTCAGGTGTTTTGTCTCCTCCCAGCATCATAGTGTTGGTCATCCGTGGCATCGGTGGATATGCGTAGGATTCGCGCCGTCCATTTCCAGTTGGATCAACGCCCATAAGTCGGGCATTTAGCCTATCTTGCATAAAGTTAACAAGCCTTCCATCTTCAATTAGAACGTTACGTTTTGATGGAGTTCCTTCATCGTCGATAGTAAGTGAACCACGGCATAAGGGGATTGTACCATCATCAATTACTGTAACGCCTTTTGCTGCGATCTGCTTTCCTAAAAGTCCTGCGAAAGCAGATGTTTTTTTACGATTAAAGTCACCTTCCAAACCGTGACCTACAGCCTCATGAAGCATAACGCCAGGCCACCCGTTAGCTAGGATGACATCGAACGTTCCTGCCGGTGCTGACTCTGCTTCTAAGTTTGTCAGAGCCATACGCAAAGCTTCATCGGCAGCTTTTTTCCAATTTTCTTCATTAACAAACTGGCTGAATCCCTGCCGTCCACCACATCCATAAAAGCCATTTTCGCGTCGACCGCCTTCTGCAGCAACTACGGATACGGAAAGCCTCACGAGAGGACGAATATCACGAACGAACCACCCGTCAGCACGCAAAATTTCAACATGCTGCAGTGAACCAGAAAGGGAAGCAGAAACCTGGTGCAATCTATCATTTTTTTCACGTAAATAGGTATCGATTTTTTGTAAAATTGCGATTTTTTCTTCGAATGACGGAATGCTGAGAGGATTATGTGCTTGATAGAGTTTTTTGTTTGTTTTTTGAGGTGCTTCACTGTAGGAGCCCGTATAATTATTGTAGGCAATGGCTTTAGCTGTTTCGCTAGAGCGTTTGAGCGCAGAAACTGACAGTTCACTAGAGTGAGCGTATCCAGTAGTTTCTCCGGAAACGACACGCAGACCGAATCCCATATCTTGGTGAAATGATCCGTTTTTAAGCTGTCCATTGTCAAATAGAAGCGTTTCGCTTTCTGTGTATTCGAGGTAAAGCTCGCCATCATCAGCACGGTGCAGAGATTCTTGTACGAGTGATTGCACTTTAGATGGAGAAATATCAAAACGGTCAATCAGAGACTTCATAGCGGCTATCCTGTATTCATCTGTATAGGGGGAATTTTTGTTTACTTCGTTTGAAAATTTGTAAAATGGGAGCTTTTGGATACCTTTAGAGTCTAATTTGTATAAGTTTTACCATGTTTGTAAAGTTGCATAGGCATCCTCGAGGCCGTCAAGATCAGCGGTTCCTCCAACACCTTGTTCGGGAGTTGTAAAGATAAAATAGGTCGCAGCTTTACCTTTCAAGAAGGTTTGTAACATATCTTCTTCGAGGAGAGCTTCAGCAACACAGCTATCACCAAGACAACGTCGATACTCCATTCTTCCCACGTTTTTATCATCAATTTTTATACCAACACCAGAGCGTAATTCAACCCGAATCGGAACAAAAACGCGCATTAAGGCTCCTTGATTTTTGGGCAATTTATAAAATGTAATGCGAAGAGTAATATCATGGCGATCTTTTATATGTATATTTTGTACAACTTCGCATTGTATATTTGGTGTACCTGGCGGTAGGAAACAAACTTTCGTCCACGCACCGTAGGCTTGCGGGGTGGGGATGCTCTGAACAGCGGATGTTTGTGCGATAGCATGGATGGTGGAAATACAAAAAAATACGTAGATAGTACAAATAAAGGAAATTTTTTTTGGCAATTTACAAAATATCACAGGATACCCCACCCAATTAGCGCCGTATCTTTATATACAGATTTGCGTAAAAAACAAACTTTCGACTTAGAATTGTAGCACAAAACCAGCGTCTTCCCAAATACATTAATCCATGTGCACAAAATAAAAGAAAAATCGAAGGAAGCGGTATTTTATAGGAGACAAAATTTTTGGAATTGTTTTATTATATCCGGAGGGGTATGGTGTTTTTGTGACATGTTTTAATGGATACGTGTGAGGGAAGTGCCCTGTATATTCTCGAAAATATCATGGTGGTAATCAGTTGTTTTCATGCGCTGGAGGGGAGCTTGTGGACGACAGGGGCGGAAGAGGTTTCTGGGTGAAATGTCTGTTTCAGGAAAATTATCGGCTGTAAATGGTGGGTCAGCTCAGCAAAAATCTAGTGTGTACGATTATATCGTGTTATCGAAGCCGCGAGTTATGTCGCTTGTTGTGTTTACGGCTTTTGTTGGATTAGTTGCGTCGCCTGTTTCGATGAATCCATTGTATGGGCTTTTGGCCGTTTTGTGTATTGCTGTAGGCGGTGGCGGCGCGGGTGCACTGAATATGTGGTATGATGCTGATATTGATGCAGTGATGGAACGTACCAAAAATCGTCCTATTCCCGCTGGTAAGATCAGCTCTGGGAGGGCATTGGCTTTCGGTCTGGTTCTCTCTGTGCTTTCGGTATTGGTTATGGGGAGCTTTATTAATTGGATTGCGGCGTTTATCCTTGCGTTTACAATTTTCTTTTATGTCGTGATTTATACAATTTGGTTAAAGCGAGCGACGCCGCAAAATATCGTCATAGGTGGTGCGGCTGGTGCTTTTCCGCCCATGATCGGGTGGGCTGCGGCAACGGGTACAGTGAGTATGGACAGCTTCCTGTTGTTTTTGATTATCTTTATGTGGACTCCGCCACATTTTTGGTCTCTTTCCTTATTTTCAGCTCTCGATTACAGTGCTGCAGGCATTCCTATGATGTCCAATGCTCGGGGCGAGCATTCCACAAAAAAACATATCTTATTTTATACTATTCTTATGGCGGTATGCGTCGTTTTTCCTATCATTACTGGTTTTGCGGGTGCTCTTTATGCTATTTTTTCAACAATTTTGAGTGCTATCTTTGTCTATCTTGCTTACCGTTTGTGGAAAGCTGATGCGCGAGATGAAACTATTTTTATGGCAAAGAAAATGTTTTTCTTTTCGCTATTTTATTTGGCTGCTATATTTGGGGTACTTCTGATTGAATCTCTTGTTTGGTGTCTTACTGTCATCTAGTGCGATGGGATTGAGGATAAAATTTAAAATGGCTTTAACTAGATGAGATATTGGGGCGTATCGCTGTCACAGGGGATAGTTTTCTTGGCTTTCTTCTTCGCGTTGTTTTTCGGAGCGTGTGGCGGCTCGTTGGGTGTATGGTTGGGGCTGTAAATATTGAGGGTATTTTATGTCTGTGCTTCCTCCTCTAACGATACGCCTTTGCGTTCCGCGCGGGTTTTGCGCGGGGGTTGATCGTGCTATTCAGATTGTTCTCCTTGCACTGAAAAAATACGGTCCCCCGGTGTATGTGCGCCACGAGATTGTGCACAACCGCTACGTGGTTGAAGGGTTGCGACAACGGGGGGCCATCTTCGTGGAAGAGCTTGATGAGATTCCGGAAGAGCATCGCGGTCAGCCCGTTGTATTTTCCGCTCATGGTGTACCAAAGTCAATACCGGAAGAGGCTCAGCGCTATAATCTGTTTTATCTTGATGCGACATGTCCGTTGGTCTCTAAAGTTCATAAACAGGCGATTCGGCATCAGCGTTATGGCCGCCACGTTATCTTAGTTGGCCATTCTGGTCATCCTGAAGTGATAGGTACAATGGGGCAGCTTGAAAAGGGCGCCATTACGTTAATCGAAACAGTAGAAGATGCGTTGCATTATCAGCCAGATGATCCAGATAAATTGGGATTTGTTACGCAAACAACACTTTCTATTGAGGATACGGCAGAGATTCTTGGTGTGTTACAAAGACGCTTTCCTATGCTGCAAGCGCCAACTGCAGAGTCAATTTGCTATGCTACTACGAATCGTCAGAATGCTGTCAAAGCAGCTGCATTGGGGAGCGATTTATTTTTAATCGTTGGTGCACCGAACTCTTCTAATTCACGGCGTTTGGTGGAGGTTGCTGAGAAGTTTGGGGCACGGCAGCCTGTTTTGGTTCAGAGGGCCGATGAAATCGATTTTGATTGCCTGGGTCCTCTTTCTGTTGTGGGCCTTTCTGCGGGGGCATCTGCTCCTGAAATCATTGTAGATGAAATCATTTCAGCTTTTCGTGACCGCTACGATGTTAAGATAGAGCTAGCTGAAACTGTCCTAGAAATGGAAACGTTTCTTGTAAATCGCGAATTACGCGATGTTATTTTAACTCCCCAAGATATGGCGTTTGTTAATGGTAAAGCTGAGGCAATAAAAAGCGAGAATCAGGGTGCTCATGTATCTACAATGAAAGCGAGATAATGGCGGTTTATACAGACATTCATCCAAATGATTTAAGGTCGTTTTTGACGCGTTACTCGATAGGCTTGCTTGTATCTTATCAAGGTATAGCGGAGGGTATCGAAAATACTAATTTTATGCTGCAGACAACAACGGGAAAATTTATTCTAACACTTTATGAAAAGCGTATTTCGAGAGACGATTTACCCTTTTTTTGTAATCTTATGCAGCACTTAGGGAAGCGTGGGATTCCGTGTCCTACACCAATAATTCAGAATGATGGGACGATCATCGGTGAATTAGCAGAACGTCCTGCTGCCATCATTACTTTTTTGGAAGGGATGTGGGTGCGCCATCCCAGTGAGCATCACTGCCGTGAAGTGGGCAGAGGCTTAGCGAAGTTGCACTTAGCAGGACAGGATTTTTCATTTAGTCGTAAGAATATCCTTTCTTTTGCGGATTGGAAACCATTATGGAAAAGTTGCCAAACGACGGAAAATACTCTGCTTGACGAGTTTGGAGAAAAGATTGATACAGAGTTGACTTTTTTAGAAAAGAATTGGCCATCTGATTTGCCGGAAGGCATCATTCACGCTGATTTATTTAATGATAATGTGCTTTTTTTGAACCACCGTTTATCTGGAATCATAGATTTTTATTTTTCTTGTAATGATTTTCTTGCCTACGATTTGGCTATTTGTTTGAATGCTTGGTGTTTCGAGAATGATGACTCTTATAATTTCATCAAGGCACGTAGCTTATTGGAAAGCTACCAGGAAATCAGGCCACTAGAATCTTTAGAACTGGATGCACTCGCCCTTTTGGCACGCGGTGCGGCTTTGCGCTTTTTGCTTACACGTCTTTATGATTGGTTTCATACACCATCTGAAAGTTTTGTAGTAAAGAAAAATCCACGAGAATATTGGCATAGGCTTTGCTTTTTTGGTAATGCATGTTCATTGAGTGATTTAGGTTTTTAATTTTATGTTAGCTCAACAAAAGGTCGTTGAAATTTATACAGATGGTGCTTGTTCGGGTAATCCTGGCATTGGAGGGTGGGGGGCGGTTTTGTGCTGGAATGGTTATGAGCGGGAGCTATATGGTGGAAAAGAACGCACAACCAATAATCAAATGGAATTAATGGCAGCGATTTGTGCGCTGAATAAACTTAAAGAATCTTGTTCGGTCGATATCTACACAGATTCAGCTTACGTCAGCAACGGTATATCAAGGTGGCTTGATGTATGGAAAAAGAATAATTGGCGTACTTCATTAAAAGAGCCTGTTAAAAATATGGAATTATGGCAGGCCCTTGAGGATGTTTGTTCTCGTCACACTGTTAGGTGGCACTGGGTAAAAGGGCATTCTGGCCACCCAGGTAACGAACGTGCGGATGCGCTTGCGCGCAAAGCGATTACCGAGTACCGTAAAAATGGATGTTTTTCAGTGTAACTCAAGTTTAACAGTTCCTTCTATTATATCATCACAGGGGTGGTGTGTTGGCCTGTGGTGTGCGGAGTTTGAACGTTCCACTAAAGGCGCGTTCGTTAAAGGAAATTACGTAAAAAACTGTTTGATTTTTTCTGTTTTGTGTAGAGAAGACGGGGGCTCTGAAGAGTGTATACTCTGCGTTGTCGTTTATTTTTTTCGCTGGTCCAATCTGCATTTCTCCTCCATCTAAAAATAGAGATGAGGGTGTGGTTTTTTTGTTATTCCGTATTTTTATGAAAAGGGCGTTTACATTCATTGTAGCGTTTATCTCAAATTCGTGATTTGCTGCATCGGGAAGAGAGGATTGAGCGTCTTTTAGCAAAGATACGGGAAGGTGTTCATTTTTTGAAACAGACGGTGAAAAATTAAAGTGAAGGGTAAGCGGAATGCAGATTTCGTTGCATAGTCCAAGAGTTAAAAAACCGCTTAGATTCTTGCTTGAGTTTGAAACGCGAAATGGAAACATAACCCTATTTTCATAGCCGAACGACCAATCATCTTCTGTTTCATAAAGTTTTGGTACGGGATAGAATATTTCATAAAAGACTTTTTGGTCAAAACTAAAAGATGGCGCCATCCCTGAATTCCCCGGATTCCGCCAGTAAGTTTTCCATCCTGGTTTCAGTACAATTTCAATAACACCGTCGCGGGATCCAGAGGGAGATGGTTTTGTCGCTGCTAGTCTGATACGGCCACCAGCTGCTTCATACCAAGGTGTTGCAAAAAGGTACGATTTTTGCTTTGCTTGGGTATTAGCGGAGAAAATAACCAATCCTAAAAACACGAAAACTGCGCTCGAATTGACAAAAAATTCTCTACGGAAGGAGGAGAAAACGCTTTTTGCGTTTGCGAATATTTGGATTTTTCTCATTTGAGCTTTATGTTTCTGTATTAATCGAACTCTAAATGTAAATTACGGAGGATAATAGTCTGATGAATCAGTGCGGTGGCTTCCTGAGCGGACAATTACTTATAGCAATGCCCGGAATGAATGACAAATGTTTTATTCGTTCGGTTATTTACATTTGCGCACACTCTGACGCCGGCGCCATGGGAATTATCCTTAATCAGCCGCATCACATCGATTTCCCAGACCTTTTGTTTCACATAGGCGTAATACAGGAAAAGCAAAAAACACACCTACCCGAGCCAATAAAGAAGTTCCCCGTACGCTACGGCGGCCCTGTCGAACCCTCCCGCGGCTTTGTTCTCCATTCAGACGATTATATTTGCGAGGAAACCATCCCTGTTACAGACAAAATCTGCTTCACCACAACCATCGACATACTAAAGGCGATCAGTCGCGAACAAGGCCCACAACGTGCACTCATCGCACTAGGCTACACCGGGTGGAAAGCGGGGCAGCTCGAGGCAGAAATCTCCGCTAACAGCTGGCTCATCAGCCACACATCACAGAATTTCCTCTTCGAGGGGAATCTAGATCATAAATATGATAAAAGTTTGATCCGCATGGGAATTAATCCGACCTGCCTTGTTTCTGAAGTTGGTCACGCATAGCGATTTCCGTTTATGATTTATGTTTATTTTCAATATGTTAATTAGATACTTTTTTATGTTTTTATTTTATAAGGAAAATGATTTTGGACGAGAGTCATTAATTCTTCGAGGGCGATTGGTTTTGTGACGAGCGTACTTTGAACGTATTTACATCCTTCTTCGTTCAAGAAGATCGCTTCTTTTTCATTTTCGACACCTTCTGCGATGATCTGGAGATTAAGATTTGTTGCTATGTTGATGATAGACTTAAGAACAAGTTTTTTCTTAGGCGAGGTGATTGAAATGATAGAACGGTCCAGTTTTACCGTATCGAATGGATAACAGATGAGATAGGAAAGTGATGAATAACCTGTTCCAAAATTATCCAGCGCAAGATTTATTCCCAGTGCTTTAATTTGTTCGAGAAAATACGCTGATTGTTCAGGATTTTTTCTCAGAACAGATTCAGATACTTCTACCATCAAACGTCCTTTATCGATCGGGTGGCGAAGCAAGGTGGAGCGTAGCTGACTTATAAAGCTTGGATGAATCATCTCTGGACTTGGCAAATTGATAGAAATAAAAAAGAACCGCTGAGAAAATTTTTCTTGTATATTTCTAAGGTCAGCAACGGCATTGTCTATGACAAATTGTGCTAAATTTGTCACCAGTTGCTCATTTTCTACTGTTTCGATAAAATCATAAATGTTTAAATTTCCGTAATTTGGGTGATGCCATTCTATGATTGTTTCAAATCCAATGACTTGTCCATCTGATAAACTCAGGATTGGGTGGTAGAGGATCTTTATTTGGTTGCGTTTTATAGCATGATGGATATCTTTCTCCATGCTGTTATGCTCGAGTCCCAAGGTGCGAAAACTAGGACGAAAAGGCTCGATGCGATTCCCTCCCATTTGTTTAGCGTGGATCATTGCTAATTCACTGTCACGAAAAATATTTTCAGCTGTTGATCTGCTTTCACTCCATGTAACCAATCCGATCGATGTTGAGAGCGTTATTTTTTTTTCTGAAAGTGAGATGGGTGCTGAGATTGTTTTATGTAAGTTCTCTGCAAATGCTGCAATTTTTTGTGGTTCGGTTTCACTTAACAAAATGATTGCGAAACGATCTGCAGAAAGACGTGACAAGGTGTCCTGAAAATTAATGAGGCGACTTAAACGGCGTGCAATTATGAGCAAAACGGTGTCGCCGATAGCTATGCCCAATTTGTGATTAATTTGACAAAAATTATCAAAATCAATCATAAAAACTGTTGGCCTGATTTTAATATTTGCTTTTGCTAAAGAGGTATAACTTTGTAATCTATCGAAGAAAATTTGTTTATTAAGAAGTCCCGTTAAACTGTCATGGATAGAGTCGTGTAATAGGCGTTCTTCGGCTTTTTTATGGTTTGTGATATTGACAATGGTTCCAATGATGCGAGTGATTTTTCCATCTTTTTGCATAGCAGGGCGTGCGCGAAGAGAAAACCACTGATAGTAGCCACCACCGGAAGAAAGACGAAAAATTTGGTCAATGCGTCCTTTTTTATTTTTAAGTATGATGTCTAATATTGACCGAAAGCGCTCACGGTCGTCGTAATGCAAAGCTGAAATCCAGCTGCTCATGGTGCTATTGAGTTTGCAAGTCTCAGTTCCAAATAGGGTTGCCATATCTGGATGAACGATAATTTTGTCACGTTCAACATTCCAGTCCCAAATGATATCTCCAGCCCCCCTTGCTGCAAGCGCTTGCTGTTCAAGATCTGAAAATATTCCTTCGTGGAAAGCGTCATTGGAAAAAGTTTGCTGCATGACAGTAAAGCTGATAAGGAGAACGATAAGCACTAGTCCTCCAGCTAAGGCCGGTTGAATGATATCATTATTCAAGTATCCTGCTATGCAGGCGTATGCTCCAAGGCACCAGAAGCTGATTAGCAGCCATGTCGGGATAAGCATGATCGCGCGATCATAGTGCCGGACTGAAAGGTAACCAATTAAGAGTATACCAATTATGGTTATAAGACCAAACGACAAACGTGCAATTCCAGCGGCTCTAGTTGGATCATAAATAGCAAGCGCTCCCAGGATGCAGAGAGCTATAGTCCAGGCAATCGCACCATAACTGAAACGATAGTGCCAGCGATTAAGGTGCAGATAAGTAAAAAGAAAGATGAAGAGCGTGGTGGAAAGGGCTACTTCTGTGCTTGCGCGCCAAAATGGCTGCATCGCCGGTGTGATAGCAAGGAGTTTATCCAAAAAATTGAAGTCGATTCCGATATAAAAGAGAACAGCCCAGGCAACAGCGGCTGTTGCAGGAAAAAGACCTATTCCACGAACGACAAAGAGAACAGTTAGCAAGAGTGCCAAGAGTCCTGATACACCGAGAAGGATACCATGATAGAGTGTGTAAGAATTTATGGCATCTTTATAAGCTTCTGGCTTCCACAAATAAATTTGTGGTAGAGTTTCAGAATTAAGCTCAGCAATAAATGTAACGACAGCACCAGGATTAAGTGTGATGCGAAAGATATCTGAACTCGCGCTGGCTTGGCGGTCAAGAGAAAAGCCTTCACTCGGGGTGATAGATTGAATTCTAGCCGATCCTAAATCTGGCCAAAGAAAGCCTGAGTGGGCCATACGATAATGAGGTGCGACGATGAGACGGTCAACTTGCTCGTTTGTTGGGTTTGCGAGGGAGAATACTGCCCAGTTTCCGGAAAATTTTTTACTTTTAGCCTGCACTTCAATGCGCCATACGATACCGTCTGGTCCGGGCGCTGTACTCGTCTGAAATATAGAGCTGTTTGTATGGTGAATTTCGACTGCTTTTGAAAGGTCAAGGGCAGTATCTTGTGAAGAAATTTGGATTGGCTCAATTGCTTGCGCAAAGGTGATATAGATTAAAGAGCTAACAATTATAATAAAAATGGTATGAATTAGCCTACGTAAATTCTTCACAATGTGTCACTCTCTGTATTTTTGTCTGTTTAACTTTTACTTAGATTTTTAGAAAATACATCCACTTTTTGCAATTTATTTTGTGTAACCACGTAGCTATCATTTTCTTATGAGAGAATCGTACGATACTATATTAAGTGTAAATTGGGTGTTTGATAAGCGCGATGAGGCCTGAACCAATAAATCTTATATTCGCGGAGGGAGAAATAGAACCGTTAATTCCTAAATATTCACAAATATACATTTTCTCATAAATTTATCTATTATGTGCAATTTTGATAATCTTTTATGCTCTTCGGAGGAGTATTTCGCGAACTTATTTGGTGAAAAAAGTTTCTGTAATGAGTTTCTAAGAGAATTACTATGTGTCGTGAAGACTCTTTTATGGATGTCCGCGTTAGATGCAGGGTGTGCATTAAAGTATTTAGGAGGTACTGCATTCAGTTTCGCTTTATCTTTGTATTGCGCGAGAGAGCTGATGTTAAATCGTCGAAATTCATGAGGGGGCCAACAGGTCCGACAGCCGCTAGTGTTGGGATGGAGTTAATAAAGAGATGATTGGCTAAATCGGCCAGTTTTTTTGGTGTTATGAGCTCCAGACATTCTATTATCTCAGATATTGGGATCAATCTACCATAGAGAAGAATTTGTCGAGCAATGAGGTGTGCTTTGCTGGATGGGTTTTCTTGTGACATTATGAGATTTGCACGATATTGCGCTTGTGCGCGTTGGAGTTCATTAGTGTGGATATTTTTTCCAGGTTTAGATATCTCATCAAGAATTACAGGTAGCAATTCTTTTAGTCTTTCTTGTCCGGTGGCGGCATGAATGCCAAAGAGTCCAGTATCTGAAAAACCCCAGTGGAAAGCATAGATAGAATAGCATAGTCCACGTTTTTCTCTTATTTCCTGAAAAAGACGCGACGACATGCCACCGCCAAGAATAATTGAAAGAATTTGGGCAGCATAAAAATCATGTGTGTGATGAGCATAACCCTCAAAACCAAGAACGACTTGTGTGTCTGCCAAATCCCGATATTCACGAAAATCACCACCGACATAATTGGCAAGACTAGAAAAGGATTCCGTCGGATGGGAGCGAAAAGCGCTGAGACGACTTTCGATTTCTCTAAGAAATTCTTCGTGTTGTACGGCACCTGTAGCGACCACTATCATACGATCCGCGCTGTATTGTTTGTTCATGAAATCATGAAGGTCAGAAGATGTAAATGATTGAACTGTTTTGGGTGTCCCTAAAACGGAGCGACCAATGGATTGATGACGAAAGGCAGTTTCAGTGAAATGATCAAAAACAATATCGTCGGGGGTATCACGGGAAGCACCAATTTCCTGGAAGATTACTTGTTTTTCTCGTTCTAGTTCACCTTCATCAAATTTTGAATGCATTAAAATGTCAGCCAAAATATCAACAGCGAGCGGGACATCATTTTTGAGTACACGCGCGAAATAAGCCGTTATTTCAGTGCTTGTTGTGGCGTTAATTTCCCCTCCTACATCTTCAATATCGGCTGCGATTTGAAAAGCTGTGCGATTTTCTGTCCCCTTAAAGATCATATGCTCAAGAAGATGGGCAATACCATGTTGTGAGAAAGATTCACTGCGTGAGCCGACTTTAACCCATACACCAAGTACTACACTGTCGATTTGTTGCATTGTGTGCGTGGCGATAGTCAAGCCGTTGCTGAGATGACTGATATTTACGCTCATATTTATAACCCCATCATATAATCCAGAAGCTCTATTGTAATAGCACCGGAAGTCTTTTAATTCGCATAACGCAACAAATCTCAGTGAGATGTACGCGATTTTGAAGAAATGTAATCTTTTATTATTTTTTCATCATTAGCAAGACTCACAAAGTGCTCTTTACGTTCCATTAAATCGTTCAGGCAAGGTGGATGCGGCGGACAAGCGCCACAGGCATTTTGGATTGTACCAGGAAATTTTGCAGGATGAGCGGTGGCGAGAGCTATCATCGGAATATGCGGTTTCTTGTTCTCTCGCGCGACCTTAAGAGCAACGGCTGTGTGCGGATCAACGAGGTAACCATTTTCATTGTAAATGTTATTAATCGTTTGTGCTGTTTCGGAGATATTACTTTTTCCAGCGGAAAACAGGGAGCGAATATCTTTAAGCTGTTTTTCATCAAGGCTAAAACGTCCTGATCTTTTCAAGTTTTTCATTGCATTACGAATTCGCGTGGGATCACGGCCTCCGCTTTCGAATAATAGGCGTTCAAAATTGGAAGAGATTTGAATGTCCATGGAGGGTGATGTTGTATGAGTTATGGGGCGTATTTCATACGTGCCGCTAGTTAATGTGCGTGCAAGGATGTCGTTATCGTTTGTTGCAATTACCAGTTGCGCGATGGGCAATCCCATACGAGCAGCTACGTAACCTGCAAAAATATTGCCAAAATTCCCTGTGGGAACGGCAAATGAGATGGCCCTATCTGGGGCACCTAAAGAGAGTGCAGATGAAAAATAATAGACAATCTGTGCCATGATTCGTGCCCAATTTATAGAATTAACTCCTGAAAGTGCTCTTTTTTGGCGAAAATCATGATCATTGAATATTGCTTTGACGAGTGCTTGGCAATCATCGAAATTTCCTTCTACGGCTATGACGTGAATATTTTCACTTTTATTTGTTGTCATTTGTCGCTGCTGAATGGGTGATATACGCCCTTTGGGGAATAGAATAAAAAGGTCCGCGCGTTCTTTTCCAGCAAAAGCTTGCACTGCAGCTCCTCCTGTATCTCCCGACGTAGCTCCAATAATCGTTGCACATGTATTTTTTTTGGTAAGAATGTAGTCCATCAGTTTGGAAAGAAACTGCATTGCAATATCTTTGAATGCTAAAGTAGGACCATGAAAAAGTTCGAGAATGAATTCGTCAGGGCCAGTTTGCAGTAGCGGACAGATTGCTGGGTGATGAAAGGCAGTGTAGGATTCGGTTATTATCGTCTCGAAAGATGTGTACTCGACCTCATTATCTACAAAGGGCCAAAGGACGGTTTTGGCGATTGTTGCGTAAGGCTGTCCACGGAGAGCGCGCAATGCGTCCGGTGATAAGCGGGGGAATTTTTCCGGAAGATAAAGACCACCATCACTCGCTAATCCGGACATGACGGTTTCGATAAACCTTAAAGCAGGGGCCTCGCCCCTCGTGCTGATGTACTTCATATATTTTTTCTCTCACTTTATTTTTGGAAAACTAACAAAACATTTTCCCCATACGCTCAACAATATTGAATTGATTCAGTGAACAGGAATCCACATCTGCTTATTTAGTACTGACTTCTATAACTCTCCTTATTCGATTAGATTGTTTTAACAATGATATAACAAGGCACCATTTTGCGAAGCCTCTATACTACAGATTTTTGGCTGTTATGTTGTTGCTTTGGTTGACAATTTACTGAAAAAAACACCTTCCCCACGCTCATAATTCGGGTGAAGAACCAACACGCCGGGCGTCACTTCAACGACGCTACGCCACAACACTTATGTGCCTGATAAAAGCCTGTCTATATGGGAAACCATTGTAGACTATGTGTTTTCGGATTGCAATTTAAAGCCTGTCTGATTCCCATGGCATCTCATTGTTATTGAAGGGGATAGTGAAATTGCTTACCTTTTGCTGTCGTTAGTTTTTGCTTAATTTTGGCTAAACAATACGAATGATTTGCTGTGTTTGATGTTGTACCTCAGGTGTTTGTTGCATGTAGTGAGTGTGGCGTGGTCTTTATCCAATAAATGCGTTTAAACACGTCGGGGAAGGAGTATTTTAATTTAGAAAGACTTACTAGTTGGTGCGCACTTAGGAAGACTATCACGGTAAATCTTGCCATATTTCCATTGCTTCTAAAACTTCCAGTAAATGGGCGTGTTTTGTCATAGATGTTTCTGCGCCGGCATCTACAAGCGCATTAGAATGACCAAAATAACTGTGTGACCCGCCAGTAAATCCAATAACTCGCATGCCCGCTGCTTTTGCAGCATGCACACCGTGGATTGAATCTTCTATAACGACGGTGTTTCTTGGTTTTGCGTCTAATTGTTGTGCAGCGAAGAGGAAAACGTCAGGGGCCGGTTTGGTTTTTCTTGTCCCGACCTCTGGCGCAGAAAATATTTTATCTTTATTGTTAAAAAGGTCATAAAGTCCAACGGTGGTGAGCATTTCTTTTATATCTAGGCTTGCGGCATTAGAACAAATACAATAAGGGTAGCGGGATTTAATGGCTTCTATCGCTTCTTTTATACCATCGATAGCTTGTAATTCATCTTTAATTTTTGACCGGAAAAGGCCTCTCATTTCATCTAAAAGGTGGGCAGAAATCGGTTTCTCTATCTTTTGTTCGATTTTTTTCAAAATATCAAGAAAAGTCAATCCTGCATAAAGTTGTCCAAATTCTTCAGTTGATATTTCGTATCCTGTTTTCTTTAGCAATTGAGACCCAATTTTTGCTGAGAGATATTCAGAGTCCACCAAGACTCCATCACAATCAAAAACAACAAGATCTATTTTAGGCATGAAATGTTCCTTTACATGTTACTGTATCTCAAAAAAAAACGCACGAAGAGGATACCAAGGAGGTTTTCGTGATAAAAGGATACTCCAAAGCTGATTCCCATCCGTTTTATGAAAAAAAGATACGCCAACAGCATAGTTGAGGAAAGAAAAATAAAAATTTGCGGATGTAGAGCGGATTTATTCTTCGTGAGAGAAAAAACGAGCATCAATTTTAAACGAGCTTAACGATACATTTACTCTATTTTGTGAGTATGGGCCAGAAATGCGAGCCTATAAAGCATTCTGGTTATGTGGCAATTTTAGTTTGTTTCGTTGGGTATTTTATGACAGTTCTTCAGCTTAAAAAAGATTCGGTTTGTACTTCCACTTCTCCACAGGCGCTATGGCGTAATACAATCTTAAAAGGAGACTGTGTTGCGGTACTGGAAAAGCTTCCAAAACATTCGGTTGATATGATTTTCGCGGATCCCCCTTACAATTTACAGTTAGAGGGTGCTCTGTATCGTCCGGATCATTCTCTGGTTGATGCAGTTGATGATGAATGGGATCAATTTGAAAGTTTTGCTGCATACGACGCTTTTACGCGCGCGTGGCTTCTTGCTTGCCGTCGTGTGTTGAAACCTAATGGAACACTTTGGGTTATAGGATCCTATCACAATATTTTCCGGGTTGGTACAGCGTTGCAAGATTTAGGCTTTTGGGTGCTCAATGATATTATCTGGCGTAAAAATAATCCTATGCCTAATTTTCGAGGGCGTCGCTTTCAAAATGCTCATGAGACATTAATTTGGGCCGTTCGTGATTCAAAGGATAAAAAATATACGTTTAATTATGATGCTTTAAAAGCTGCAAATGAAGACACCCAGATGCGTTCAGATTGGCTTTTCCCTCTCTGTACAGGTGCTGAACGTTTAAAGGATGAAGCAGGCCGTAAGTTGCATCCAACACAAAAGCCACAAGCATTGTTAGCGCGTATCATTATGGCTTCTAGCAAACCAGGCGACGTTATTCTTGATCCGTTTTTTGGTTCGGGAACTACAGGTGCTGTTGCCAAGCATTTGGGGCGTGATTTTGTAGGTATCGAACGTGAACAACACTACATTGATGCCGCACGGGAGAGAATTGCGGCCGTTGAACCATTAGAGAGACAAGAGTTGACAATTTTTTGCAGAAAAAAGGCAGAACCACGTGTGGCGTTTAGTGGTCTGCTTGAATCTGGTTTATTACGTCCCGGGGAGGTTCTTTATGATAGGAAAAAGCGGGTATCTGCTGTTGTGAGAGCTGACGGTACTATAACGAGCGGCAGCGAATCTGGTTCTATTCATGCAGTTGGGAGAAAGGCTCAAAATTCGCAGAGTTGTAATGGTTGGACGTTTTGGTATTACGAGGAGAATGGGCGGTTAAAGTCAATCAATGAATTAAGATCGGTAATACGTTCGCAGATGTTAAAAATGGGTATTTCATAGAACTCATGCTCCATAAGTCTAAAGAGATGCGTTCACATTGAGTGGGTTGTTTTTTTGTGCGGGTATCTATTTCGATTCAAAAGAATGAGGGATTGCCGTAGAAATGGCTTTTTTCATGACAGTGGGGAGTGCTTCTTCTGCAAGATGATTGATGTCACACCACCAGCCGTTTTTGGTTTTTGTCTCATTGATGCCATCGATATAGTATACGTCGAGTTTTAGAGAAAAATGGGTAAAAACATGAGTGATTTGCCCTTTGAATTGCCAGTTAGCGGCAAAGGGGGCGCTTTTGAGTCCGTCTCCTTGGTCCCTTCCGATAGTGTTAGGGATTTGAGTCATTCCACCGAGTAGTTTTTCACCTTGCCGCTTTTCTAAGTAGATTTGGTTGTTTTCATTAAGGATAATGAAAGCAACGCCGGCTTTTGAAGGGCGCTCTTTTTTAGGAGCTTTAACTGGGAAAGATTCCGCTTTTTGCATTTTTTTAGCTTCACATAAATTTTGAAGAGGGCAGAGCGGGCAAGATGGTTTTCTTGGTCTGCAAATTGTTGCACCCAGATCCATCATGGATTGAGCGAAGTCGCCGGGGCGGTTTAACGCGATAATTTTTTTTACTTTTTCCCTAATTTCAGATTTTGCTTCAGGTAACACTGAGGTAATGGCAAATAAACGGGTGATGATGCGTTCAACGTTACCATCAATGACAGCTACGGGCTGGTTAAAGGCGATTGCGGCAATGGCTGCCGAAGTATAATCTCCAATGCCTGGTAAAGTGCGCAGCGTTTTGACAGACCGTGGAAATTGTCCTCCGTAGTCTTTAATAAGCTGCTGAGCGCAATTTTTGAGATTTCGTGCGCGAGAGTAATAGCCAAGGCCAGCCCACGCTTTCATAATATCGTTTTGTGGAGCGTTTGCCAAAGAAGGGAGATCTGGCCACAATTTTAAAAATTTTTGAAAATAGGACTTAACTGCTTCGACGGTTGTTTGCTGCAGCATGACCTCAGATAGCCAGATTTTATAAGGGTCAGGGCGGATGCCTTGTGCTTGCTCTCTGGGAGTAATCCGCCATGGCAGGTGCCGGTGTTTTTCATCATACCAAGAGAGGAGGAGCAGTGAAATTTCGTGCATAATTGCCCTTGATTGTAGAAAGGTGTAGAATGCGAAAAAATTTGTTTCTAAATTTATAGCTTGTTTTTGTTTTTTTATCATGAACTTTTAGATTAAGTGAGTTCAGTTGTCATCGATGATTTACCAATTCTGGGAGGGAAAAGCTCCTTAAATGGGATTGTTTGGGTTCGATAATTATTCTGGTGATAAGCAAAAAACAGGTGGGAAGATCGTTTTAAAGATATTGGCTTAACTCTCTATTTGGGAACTCCATCTGAAACGGTTTGACTCAATTTCACGCGAACGCTAAGACCTCAACGCGGCATACACGAAGCGCTGGTTGCCAAATTGCAGAGAGAGTATCTGGCGAATGTGCGGCGCCGCTCGGTTATTTGGAAATGTTGTGTTGATCGATGCAAAATTTTTGCTTCTGCAAGATTCATCGTTGCATATGGAGAATTTGCTGCGTTGAAGTTGGTTTGTGAAACAGACCCTATTCGTGTTTCTGCCGCTTGTGCCGAGAGTTGGGTGAAGAGGCAACCACCGTTTTCCGTTCGTTGTTTGCTGACAAAGATACTGGCTCCGAGTGAAAAAGATAAAAAAATGCAATGAAATCTCGCGAGAATTACGGATAAAAGCTCCCACTCACCATTTCGCGAATTTGGTTGTTGCATTTTCGAAGAAAAAAATAATAAATAAGGCTGAATAATGCACAATAAACCACTATAAACTGAGAGAATGTTGAATTTTCGTCCGTTTAGTAAGAAAAGAGAAGTATTTATGGTAGATGGTCGTTCTTTTATATCTTCAGCGATAATTTTTGTTTTAACAGTAACTGCGCAAATAGGTCCAGCAGCTTCCTCGTCTGCTGGACCTAAGCCGGTTGCAGTTGTTGATATGGGAAAGGTTCTCCAATCGAGAAAGGTAAAAGATAAGGTTGAGGGAGAGGAGAATGCACCGGTAACAATCGTTGAATATGCTTCGTTAACGTGCTCTCATTGTGGGTATTTTTATAATGGTGTATTGCCAAAAATTCGCGAAAAATATATAAAAACGGGGAAAGTCAGGTTTATTTTCAGAGATTTTGCTTTTGATCCTCGAGCGACTGCGGGGTTTATGTTAGCGGAGTGTGTGCCGGCGGATCGTTATTTTCCTTTGATTGAGGTTTTATTCCAGAGACAGCAGGAATGGGCTTGGGGGCGGGATGCTTTGACGCCGTTGAGAAAAATTGGCTTCATGGCAGGCCTTACTGAAGAAGGTTTTAATGCTTGTTTGAGTAATCAGTCCATTTTAGATGAAATCAATGCGTCTTTTGAACGCGGGAAGGCTCTTGGTGTTACGGTTACGCCCACCTTCTTCATTAACGGCAATAAGTATGAGGGTGCGATGGCTGCGGAGTCTTTCTTTTCGGTGATTGATAGTTTTCTTTAAAAGATGGACGTTAATTTTCTCGGTTGTTATTTTCTTGCTTCAGGGAGAAAAAGGTTTCGCGTATCACTGCTTTTGAGGATTAAGTTTGGTCATATGATGTTTTGATATCAATGATAGGAGGAGTTGCGTGGCGACAAAATGGGTTTACAGTTTTGGTGATGGCAGTGCAGAAGGAGACATGAGCGAGCGCAACCTTCTCGGTGGAAAAGGGGCGAATTTGGCTGAAATGAGTAATCTTGGGTTGCCTGTGCCTCCTGGATTTACCCTCACGACGGAGGTTTGTAATTTTTATTATACGCACAATAAATCTTATCCAGAAGGGCTACAGAAAGCTGTTGAACAGGCGCTTAGACAGGTTTTTGAGCAAACGGGGCGTGAATTCGGTAGTAAAAAAAGGCCTCTCTTACTTTCTGTTCGTTCCGGAGCTCGGGATTCTATGCCGGGGATGATGGATACAGTTCTTAATCTTGGCATGAACGATGAGACTGTCAAGGCAATTGCTCTGCAAGCTAATGACGAACGCTTTGCTTATGATAGTTATCGCCGTTTTATCCAAATGTATTCTCACGTTGTGTTGGGGTTGGATCATTCGTATTTTGAAGAGCTTCTTGATGAAGCAAAAGTGCGCGGTGGTTACGATATTGACACGGAAATGACGGCAGCTGACTGGAAGAATATTATTGTTTCTTATAAAGCATACGTTGAAGAAAAATTGGGAAAACCTTTTCCACAAGATACTGAGCAACAGTTGTGGGGTGCAATTGGAGCGGTTTTTTCAAGTTGGATGACCGCGCGTGCGGTTACTTACCGCCGTTTACATAATATTCCCGAAAATTGGGGGACAGCGGTTAATTTGCAGGCGATGGTGTTTGGAAATATGGGGGAGGATTCAGCAACGGGTGTTGCTTTCACGCGTAATCCTTCCACAGGAGAAAAAGAGCTTTATGGTGAGTTTTTGGTTAATGCGCAAGGTGAAGATGTCGTAGCAGGAATTCGAACTCCTCAAAATATAACGGAAAATGCGCGTGTTGCTGCGGGTTCAAGTAAATCGTCTTTAGAAAAGATCATGCCAGGAGCTTTTTCGGAATTATGTCAGATATCTCAAAAACTTGAGAGACATTATCAGGATATGCAGGATCTTGAATTCACAATTGAAAAAGGCAAGTTGTGGATATTGCAGACTCGTTCTGGAAAACGGACAGCGCGCGCAGCTTTAAAGATAGCGACTGAGATGGTTGAGGAGGGATTGATAAGCCGTGAAGAAGCAGTGATGCGAATTGATCCAAAATCTCTCGATCAACTTTTGCATCCAACACTTGATCGTAAGGCAGCGCGTTTTGTGGTGGGGCGTGGTCTTCCTGCTTCTCCTGGGGCGGCAACGGGTGAAATTGTTTTTACTTCGGAAGATGCAGAGACTGCGTCTAAAGAGGGTCGTAAGGTTATTTTAGTACGCACAGAAACAAGTCCAGAAGATATTCATGGTATGTATGTTGCAGAAGGAATTTTAACGACGCGTGGCGGTATGACAAGCCACGCTGCTGTTGTTGCGCGTGGTATGGGGAAGCCCTGTGTTTCTGGTGCAGGGGGTGTACGAATTGATTACGGTACAGGCACAATGTTCGCTTCAGAACAAAGTTTTAAAAAGGGCGATATTATTACGATCGATGGAGGAAGCGGGGAGATTTTTAGGGGAAAGGTTGCTATGTTACAACCTGAACTTTGTGGAGATTTTGCAAAGTTGATGGAGTGGGCCGATGAAATGCGGCGTATAAGAGTTCGGGTTAACGCTGAAACGCCTTCTGATGCAACCATGGGTCGCTCTTTTGGGGCTGAGGGTATTGGCCTTTGTCGTACGGAGCACATGTTTTTCTCTGGTGAGCGTATTATCGCTGTGCGTGAGATGATTTTGAGCGACGATGAGAATGGGCGTCGTAAAGCTCTGGATAAGCTTTTGCCAATGCAGCGTTCGGATTTTACAAAATTGTTTGAAATTATGTGCGGTTTGCCTATCACTATTCGTTTGCTAGATCCCCCGCTACACGAATTTTTGCCAAAGACGAGTGCGGAAATTTCTGAAGTTGCGACAGCTATGGGAGTTTCTTCTGAAGTGCTCAGTGAGCGTGTTCGGCAATTGCATGAATTTAATCCTATGTTGGGATTACGGGGATGCCGTTTGGCTATTACTTATCCTGAAATTGTTGAAATGCAGGCTCGTGCAATTTTTGAAGCTGCGGTGGAGGCCGCTAAAGAGTCTGAATCATCTGTTATGCTTGAAATTATGGTTCCGCTTGTTGCGTTAAAATCTGAGTTAGATTTTGTGAAGGCGCGTATTGATGAAGTTGCTAGCGAAGTAATGAAGGAAAAGGGAAGAGATATTCAATATGTAGTGGGGACGATGATTGAACTTCCTAGAGCGGCTATTCGGGCGGATGAGATTGCTGAAACTGCAGAGTTTTTTTCATTTGGGACAAACGATCTGACACAAACCACTTTTGGTATTTCACGCGATGATGCCGCTCCCTTTTTGGCGACTTATTTTCAAAAAGGGCTTTTAGAACAAGATCCTTTTGTATCCATCGATCGTGATGGTGTAGGAGAGCTTATCGCTATTGCTGCGCAGCGCGGGCGTTCACAGCGCGCAAAAATTAAATTGGGGATTTGCGGTGAGCACGGAGGCGATCCTGCTTCTATTGCTCTGTGCGAAGAAAATAACTTAGATTATGTTTCGTGTTCTCCTTTTCGAGTGCCGATTGCGCGCTTAGCGGCGGCGCAGTCGTCGATTGCAAGAGGACAGAAGATTTCTGAGATATTTTCACCGTGCGGTGATTGAAATTTAGGAGAATAAATCTTTGTTCGTTTCTTTTTTACTTTGTTGAAGGGAGAATAAGATTCTTGAAAGTACAGTGTCCGCTGGTTGCACGCATTAAGAGGAGTAAATCGTATCCTTAATGCGTCGTTTGCGAAGGAAGGTGTGTGATGCGGGGTGGCGTGTGTTTATGGTTGGCTTATGTTTGTCGTTTTACATTTTATTAATGCTGGGGGGCTGTTCAATTAAACAAACCAATTTCGCGCATTTTTGCTAAAATCGTTTTATCAATCTTCCCTGTTATAGGAAGATTAAATGCTTCTTGAAATTGTTTTACAGCGTCCGTTGTCTTTTGATCTTCCACACCCGTGATAGCTACTTCTTGGTGACCGAAGGCACGCAGAGCTTTCTGTACTTGCTCAATTTCGGCAATAGGATGCTCTAAATTGGTTCCTTTTGGACGAAGTAGGCTTGTTGTCATTTCTATCTCGCTGCGTTTAATTATTTCTGCAATCTCATCTGTCTTTGCTGTTGATGAGATAGCGTTTTGCATTCTGCTAGCAGTTTGTTGTTTCCGTAATGCTATTGCACGACGCGTTTTAGGTCCATCTATTCCATCTAAAGGACCGTCATAAGATTCTGGTTCTGCTAACTTTTTTTGCATGTTGGGTATGGATTGTGTAGGTGGGTTGGTGTGCAGATTATCTAAAGGTTGCGTGAAGCTGGTGTAAACGCGCGTACGAAGGTTTGTTCCCTTCGTGGATAAAGTCGTGCGTCGTTCTGCGTTTGACGCAAATACGGACTTCGTTTTAACCAATATATCTTGATACGCCACTAATTGTAAAAATAGAGCATTAACTGATATGAATCCAACGCTAATGGTGAAGATAATAATTCCAATAAAAAAAATAGTATTTTTTTTCGCAAAGAAATAAAGTTTTCTTACCAACCAGAAGAGCAGACGGCAGATTATGAAGAAAAATGTTACGACAAAACTTCCTCTTGCACGTTGTTTTGCAGGTTTTACTTTGCGAGATTTTGGTTTTTTTGTCATTATTTTATTTTCTAGTTTCGGTTTCTTATTGCAAAAGAAATAAACATAGACCACCTACGTTTTAGTCAGAGAAAAAAAACTGTGTCATCATTCTTTATCTACAAAGCTACAAAAACGAGTGGTCTGTCTCACTAATGTATAAGCTTGTGGATCAGCAATGGCCTTCACCTATTTCTTCCAATTTTCCATTTTATGTTGCGTGCATTTTTAAGTACATGCAAAGACAGAATTGTGCTACGCATCGCTGTCTCCTCTGCCCTCAATTGCGCCCCTATGTGCAATCTAAGCCTCGTGGATACAGAACGCGAACAAACTGACACCACCTTTACGCTCATACCCCGTACTTCTCACATCTGAAATTACGTCGGAACATTTTATAATGCCGTTTGGTTGGTGGCAATACGGTCAGTGGTATACAATATCTCTTCCAAACATCCAATGTGCAGGCCAGCCCGCGCTTTCAAAAAACGGCATCGATGCTCGGCGTTTGTATTATTTCAATGTTTTGTGTTGGTATAAATTCACTCTACTGATATCCAATAAATTTTGTAAATTTTAGAAAGAGTTACCTTCAAAATGTCTGCAAGATAACGAGCAACTTTATTAGTTTTTTTGACCCTATATTTAAGCCTCCTTATATTTTCTAATATTGAATTTCCGGCAAGAACGTGATCCGTACGTATACAGCTTCTTACATAAATTTTAATCGATAAATGATCCATTTTATAGAATGATAATTGTATAAATTTTTTATAAAGAAGATAGGGTGTAGACTGTGGTTTTGTTTCATCTGCAATTATGATACATTGGCTGCCTATGATACGCTTTTTGGTAAAATTGTCGTTTTTTTTATTTTTTGTTTTTGTCACCATTTCGTTCTTTGTGACAAAACCAGATAGTGATCATCCTTCTGCTCAAAAAGGTCAAGATACGAGGGCGGGTGATGTATTTACTGCTTTGAAAGAAGTTTTAGGTGACTTGGGGGCATTTTGTGAACGTAATGTAGAAACATGTGAAAGGGGGAGATCCATTTTAAGTTCACTTAGTGAACGTGCATATCATGGAGCAAAAGCAGCTTATGAATATCTCGGACGGTATGTTGAGTGACAAAATGCGGTTTTATGGGAAAATGCAGGAAGGTTCGTATAACAGAATACATAAGCGATGGTGCTAATTTGAAACAAAAGCTTACATATTTGCCATTGGCTTCATACTGAGCGGGGGGTGTTTTTTCACAAAATAAGCCAACGTGTTCGTCAAATTAAACAAAATCAAAATAGGTATGGGGTTATGGTGGAAACGATTGATGACATTATAGAGAATTTTTCTCTTCTTGATAATTGGGAAGATCGCTATCGTTACGTAATTGAACTTGGTTATGAATTACCACCTTTTCCGGAAAGTGCTAGGAACGACGCTCATAAGGTTTCCGGTTGTGTCAGTCAAGTTTGGCTCTTGTCTTCACATGATCATTCAGAAAATCCAATACTAACATTTCAGGGTGATTCTGACGCTCATATTGTGCGCGGACTTATTTATATCCTCCTTGCTTTCTATTCTGGTAAAAGAGCTTCTGAAGTTTGTAGCGCTGATGCTGAAGGGCTCCTCGAGCGGCTCGGTTTGAGCGAAAATCTTACGCCACAACGATCAAATGGTCTCAAATCAGTGATAAGACGAATCCGCAACGAAGGTATTCTACAAGCACCATCCCCCTCACAATGATAATGATACACGGGAACTGCGAGAAGAATATTTAGGAAAAAAATCCTCCCTTACTAAGTGTATACTAGATTCCATTATTCTCTGAGAAACACAGCTACTTGATTTTTTTCTGTTGGCTTTTGCGTCCAAGCCCCATTTCCTTCGCTAAAGCCGAACGCGCTTTAGCATAATTAGGTGCAACCATAGGATAAGAACTATCTAATTGCCATTTTTCACGATATTCTTCAGGCAACATCCCATAATGCGTCATAAGGTGACGTTTCAAGGATTTAAATTTCTTCCCATCCTCGAGGCAAATGAGGTAATCCGGAAATACTGATCTCTTCGGGTTGACGGCAGGCCTCTGCTTCTCAACTTCAACCTCTGCTAACTCCGTATTCCCCATTTTAAGGAAAGCAGCATGAACATCGGCGATTAAATTGGGCACTTCAGTCGGTCGAATTGAATTATTACTCACGTAAGCAGCGACAATATCAGCAACCAATGTAATAACTAAATTGCTTTCAGCCTCTAAGACTGGGCGATGTTCCATTCTTATTTCCTTTAAGTTAAAATCGACACATCATTCGCATTCACACTCATGATACAGAGATCCCATGCACGTAGATTTCATATTGTACAAAAATCTTTTTTGTCAATTCAATTATTTTATAAAATCGCTTAAACACAAAAAAATCAAACAAATTCCTCTTTTTTGTCATAATATATAATAAGAAAAATTGAGATATATCCTTTTGTATTATAGTTTTGTATTGCAGAATATCATAGCTAAAAATAGAATATATTGTGGAATTAACTAAATTATATTTACTCTAAAAACAGATTTACTATATAGAGAACTACAATATACAAAATAAGTCTTTCATTTTATATATTATTATTACAGCGTATGCGTTTATTCTAAAAGAATTAACTCTGATATCGCGAAATGAGCTCTTACAAGCACGAAAATCTGCTCAGAGGATTTTAAGATTTCAGTAAAAATACAGAGAGTAAAGCAAAAAAGAGAAGTGTAGATAATAAACGCAGGGAGTGATAAAAAAATTAACATTGGCATAGCTACAGTCACATATCAGTACAATTGCAGAGGGTAGTTTCTTCCCTAGATTGTAGCGCCACCATTCTGGGCGCATTCAGAGTGTATATGCTTGGTAGCCGATTCTACCAGTTTGAAAAAGTATGATTCCATCACAAAAGGTTTGCATTTTTTATTCTATCCACCATTATAATGATGTGGTATTTGCGGAAGCAGCACTTATGGTGCGCGTGATGTACAGAGTTTAGGGCACTGCTGCCGCGCTTCGTTTCGGTTACATCTTTTGCAACTGGGTGAAATGCGTGGGTTTATTGTGTTGATTTGGGATGATTCTGATACATAAACTAAATGAAACCATTGATATTTTAATGTAGGATCGTGTATGACAGGCTCATCTGTGTTTCCCCCTAAAGCAAAAAAAATTATCCATAAGGAAGTGTATCACGGTATTTGTCGTGATGATCCTTATCATTGGTTGCGTGCTCCCAATTGGCAAGACGTTTTTAAGAATCCCGATTGCCTTGATGAAAGTATTCGACGTCACCTTGAAAAGGAGAATGCTTATCAAGCATTTCAAATGGATGATACAAAGTCGTTACAAGATTTGCTCTTTACTGAAATGAAAGGTCGTATTCAAGAGAATGATAGTTCTGTTCCTATAAAGCACGGACCTTTTGCATATGGGTTTTCTTATGTCACAGGGGGGCAGCAGCCACATTATTTTCGTACATTAAGAAATGGAGGAGAGAAAAAAGTTTACCTTGATGGTGATGCTTTGGCTGAGGGTAAGGATTATTTCAATTTCGGTTCTGTCCAAGAATCTCCTGATCATACGCATGTTGTATGGACCTACGATGACAAAGGGTCTGAATTTTATGTAGCTAGAGTCCGCAATTTGGAGACATTGTCTGACTGTTCGGATATGATTATTGATGTGTCAGGGCAGATTGTGTGGGATGCGAAGTCTGAAGGCTTTTTTTACACTAAGCTAGATAAAAATCACCGGCCTTCTAGGCTCTATTATCATCGATTAAATACTAATCAATCGCAGGATAAGCTTGTTTTTTTTGAAGATAATTCAGGTTTTTTTCTACGCGTGAGCGGTTCTAAGTTGAATGATGTTATTTATATTACTCTTAGTGATCATGAAACATCGGAAGTTTGGATTATTCCGGCTGAGGCTCCTTTGACGACTCCGGAATGTGTACGGAAGCGACAAAAGGGTGTGGAATATTCGCTTACTGAGGGCGGTGATGTTTTCTATATTTTGACTAATTTAGATAATGCTAAAGATTTTAAGATTATGGTAGCGCCGTATTCATCTCCGCAATCAGAAAATTGGTCAGAGCTTGTTCCACATCAGCTTGGGCGTTTGATTGTATCTCATGATGCTTATGAAGATTTTATCGTATGGCTTGAACGTTTTGATGGGCTTCCTCGTATACAGATGATGGAGCTTGCTACAAGAAATGTTCACTCTATCGCTTTTGCAGAAGAGGTTTACTCTTTGGGTTTACAAGGTGCAGCAGAGTACAATAGCTCAAGCATTCGTTTTTCTTATTCGTCTATGACAACACCTGATCAGGTTTTTGACTATGAGGTGAAAAGCCGCACACGTACGATTTTAAAAACGCAAAAAATTCCTTCCGGGCATAATCGAGACGAGTATGTGGCAAGACGTATTATAGCACTTGCAAACGATGGTGAAAAGATTCCTATTTCGCTTTTTTATCACAAAAATACCACTCTTGATGGTAGTGCGCCTTGCTTGCTTTATGGTTATGGTGCTTATGGAATTTCCGTTCCCAGCAGCTTTAATAGCAACGTGCTTTCCCTGGTGAACAGGGGGTTTATTTATGCGATCGCCCATGTTCGCGGAGGAAAAGAAAAGGGTGTTGAATGGTATGAAAAAGGAAAACACCTCTTTAAATGTAATACATTTACAGATTTCGTTGCTTGTGGACGTCATCTTGTAAATAATAAATTTACTGCTCACGATCGGTTGGTCGCTCAAGGGGGGTCAGCGGGAGGTATGCTGATGGGCGTTATTGCAAATATAGCCCCACAGGATTTTGCCGGAATCGTAGCGAATGTGCCCTTTGTTGATGTTTTAGCAACTATGTTAGATGCTTCGTTGCCATTAACACCTCCAGAGTGGCCGGAATGGGGAAATCCTCTTGAGTCACAGGAAGATTATAATCTCATCGCTTCCTATTCGCCCTACGATAATGTTAAACCTCAAAGATATCCCTCTATTCTCGCTATTTCTGGATTGACTGACCCCCGTGTGACTTACTGGGAACCCACAAAGTGGGTAGCAAAGTTACGGGATTTAAAAACAGATGAGAATATAATTTTACTGCGCACTAATATGGATTCAGGACACTCCGGTGCAGCAGGACGTTTTTCCAGGCTGGAAGAGACCGCATACATCTACGCGTATATCCTAAAAACAGTGGGAAAAACCGAAAAGAGCTCTTGTTAGCTGCAGCATTTCTCCTTTTATAAAAGGCTCCATAATTTGACGAAAATATGGAGCCTTTAAGAAATTGTCGTAGATAATTTAAAATCCGTAACCTTCATAAAGTTGCAAAACATAATCCCAATTGATTAGGTTATCTACGAAAGCTTCGAGATATTTTGGACGTGCGTTGCGATAATCGATGTAATAAGAATGCTCCCATACATCTACGCCTAAAATAGGTTGAGCGTCGTGAATTAAGGGGTTTTCACCGTTGGGTGTTTTTATAATTTCAAGCTTTCCGTTTTTTACGGCAACCCACGCCCATCCGGAACCAAACTGAGTGCCGGCAGAAGCGATAAAGTTCGCACGAAATTCGTCATAACCACCCAGATCAGATTCAATGGCTTTTGCCAATTTTCCGGGCAGCTTCTGACCGCCACCATTTTTTTTCATCCAACGCCAAAAATGATCATGATTGTAGTGCTGAGCTGCATTGTTAAACAAAGCAATATTCTGTTTGAAACTCTTCTTTATAATATCTTCAAGGCTTTCGTTTTCTAAGCCTAAATCTTTTACAAAATCGTTTGTTTTAGTAAGATAAGCAAGGTGGTGTTTATCATGGTGGTATTCAAGTGTTTCGCGCGACATATAAGGCGAAAGAGCATCGTAATCGTAAGGCAATTCGGCCAATTTAAAAGCCATTTAAAAATCTCCTCAATTTTAGTTTATTCAATTCACTCTACAAACCTAATTTGCCATCTGTGGCATCTAAAAGCAAATGCTGAATATCTGTTTGATTTAGTTTTAATAATTCATCCATTTGTAAGGTATCTGTTTGAGAATACGCTTTTTTCAATTAATAAAAATATCGTTGTTTTACACAATTTTTCTTCTTAAGAGTTTTCGCATGTGTTGTTCTGCAGAAATTATAATTGTTTTTCAATAAAAGTAAAAAGTGAATCCAAACAGCTTTGGGCACTCGCTTTGATAATCGGATACTTGTTTGAATGTTGTGCAGGATTCCTTTATCCATTTTGCAAAGGTTGTTCTCGTTTGTTCATTTTTGGGCGCGCTGCAGCTTGTATCATAACATTTTAGATCGATTGCTAACAGCCAGATTCTGCGCATGTTGATTCAAAATAGAATTCATTTCCGATATTCTTTATACACTATTGATTTAATTCATCGATATAACGGGAAGCGCTTTGATATGCTGGGTTTTAAGTCTTTAAATGCCAAAAAAGTGGTTTTATTAACTACATTTATGAATTATAAGCTTTGTATTCTGCTCCGTCGGTAAACATAAATGGATAAAATAGTGAAATACGACAAAATAAAAAAACTTACGGGTGATTGTTACTTGTCCAGGGGGCGAGCTGAATGTTCATTTTTGCTGCGGGTTTTGTATGAATTGCACGATACTAATAGAATTTCAAATTTTATTGATGAAAAAGCATGAGCTTTAATTTTCAGATGTTGCGTGCAGTCTCAGGAATCGCTATAAGATGCGAGTATTGGTGCGGTCTTTTTTGGGGTATAGCCAAGCGGTAAGGCACCGGTTTTTGGTACCGGCATTCCCTGGTTCGAATCCAGGTACCCCAGCCAGCTTTGGAGAAGTTTGTTGATTACACGAAGGTTGGATTCTTGGATTCTCTGATTTTGTTGGTTTGCTTTTCTCAATCTCGAGTTTTAGGGATTTTTGGGTTGCTTATGTTATAGGCCTTCTTCCTGTTTGTTCTTGATAGGGGGTATTGGTCCGTCCGTGGTTCGGCTGGAGGTGCTTTCGGTTGTGGGGGGTGTTTGGGTTTATCCTATGGGCGTTCGCTAGTTCGTTTGTCCATATGTCCTTTTTCTTTATTTTCGCTGCATCATAAGCTCTGTACAGCAGGTTGGGTACTTGTTTCCAGACTCTTTGCCGCTTTTACTGCAAGTGGATATTTGTCGTTAACAATAGTGCTTTCGCTAATTCTGGCAAAATGGTGGTATGAAAATCCGTTTGATATTGGCTTTTTCCTGTTTTTTAATGGACTACACTGTTTGCTGTATTTTTCTTCTTAACGTAGACTGCGTCAGTGTGACATAATTTCACATATAAAAGCTCGTCAATTTAGGGACACCTCACAGATATTGCACGGACGTGCATTGTTGTGTATTTATTGGCATCATGTACGGATTATTTCGGTCTAAAAGGTTATGGCGATTTTATTTATGCAAAAAGCGGGATTTTCATTTATAAAGCTATCCGATTACTGAATTGAAGAGATTCACTAAAGCTGTTAAAGGGCAATTTTTTGCCGTAGGAGTGAGACGCCTTCGTTATAGCATCGAGCATGTTCTTCTCTCTCGATTCTTTTGCAAACACAACCGCACGGCAGGGTATACCTGCTTTCTGCTCCGTGGGTATTCGCGCGACTATAAATTGGAGGGACATTCTACAGATTTTCCGTGTTCCACGTTTTTTGGTTCATTTTATAGCAAGTGCAACTGTCAGAAAATTCCTTCGGTTTATGGGTTTCGAATATTTTCCACTGTGGTTTATTATTAATACGTACATAAAAAATGATTATGTTTACAATAAAAAATAAAGGTTCAATTGCGTGCTGTTAGATAAATGATATCTATAGCTCCCATTATTTTTAGAAATAAAAGACATTGGCTTTTACCGAGCTTTTGCACATTTTCTGTTACAAAATATATAGAAAAATTCCTTGTTTTACGCTTTAATTTTCTGTCTGCGATATCATTGAAGCATTTCGGGTTAGGTTAAATAAAGCGAAGACTGTAAAACTTTAACTGCAGAATCAGAATGTATTTTAGAAAATTTTGTTGAAAAACCTTCTTGAAGTCTCACAGGAGATGTGTGCTTTCCCGCCTTTTGAAAGGCGGGAAAGGGGTCACACCGTATTTGTTACCGTGATGACCACTCGTTTGCCAAGGACGGCCAAAGCTCGCTCCAATGTTTGAAGCTTGGTCGGATAATTTGGATCGAGAATGCGTCTTGCCTGTGTTTCTTTCTTACCTAGACGGTTGGCTAATTCTCTTTTTGTGATATCAGCTTCATTAAAAGCTTCTACTACTGCTAATTTGAGAGTATTCCAGGCATCTACCGTCACCGTTATGAGGTTTTTATATTGCTTCGGTGTGGGCAACGGCACATTATCCATACAGTAACTACGTAACGCTAGCCCCAAAGCTTCGGCGGCGTTTTCCAACGCTTCAGCTCGATTTGCTCCAGCCGTTACTGCTTCCGGAATGTCTGGGAAGGTTACTATAAAGCTACCATCTGGGTCAGCTTCGAGTTTTGCGTGATATGTATACTCCATTTTTCTTTCCATCTTTTTTGTTTTTTTTGTGTCACACGTACATATTTGAAGCGGGGGGCAATAAAAGCAATCGGAGATTCATATTTTTAATTGCTTTTTTACGTGATCCAGGGCTGGTTTATCATATTTCATGATGGTTGCTGTGTTTCATAAAGTTACCAAATATTGTGATATTTCATCTGCATTAGGACTTTTGTGGTAAACTTCTCCGATGGTGCCCTTTAAGGAACGATTCTTGCTTTATTCGTGTATTCTGTTAGATTGTACAGAGTGAACAATGCACGAAAAATCTGAAACATCTTTTAAAGGGATGGTTGTTGGATCGTGATAAACAGAAAGAAAAATTGCGAAAACAAAATCAGAACATAATCTATAAAAATCCCCTTTTTTTGCAATATCGTAGATCTCTTTGTTTAAAAGTATGAGAAATATTGTGGTTTTTTAGTACGGTTGAGGTGATCATTTTTTATCTTCGTCCTGCTTGAATATTTTATTTGAAATAGATAATTTTTTTTCTCAAAGAATATAAAATATGTTCGATAAGGTATTGGTTCATTGGGTATCTTTAGGTTTTCATCGAAAGGAAGACGGTGTCTTCTATGGTTAATGTGGTAAATTTTTCGTGGCTGTTTTTGATAACAAACAGGCGAAATGTTAGTCAGAAGATAGAAAAAATACAGCGGTATTTTGTGGTGATTGTTTAGTCTTGTTTTTATCGAGGGTGCTTTTTTGTGTTCCAAAGCAGAAGAAAAGTTAGCGTTGGATGACGGTTGTGGACGCATAAACGGCGAGACGAAACGATACTAACTGCTGCCGCTAAGGCCGTCGCCTTATTGCGACTGGAAGGCAGGTTGCGTTTCCTTGGTGTAAAGAAAAGCGAGCAACACCCCCACCGGGAGCATTCTTCATAACATGCCGCTCAAAAATAGGCACAGAACCACGCTCCGCCCGCACTGACGATATTACTTTTTTATTGAGGAAATACGGCAAAAAGAAAAAAATTTAAAAATGTGGAGAGCTGTGGATTAAGATAAGCGGGAAAAACGGATATGTTTTGTGTGTTTAAAACGCTGCATATTTTCCGAGCTAATTGACAATCAAGGACGTGTGTTGGATGCGCCCGCTTGATTGATAAGGTATAAGAAACCGCCGGCGCCTACAGCAGGGAACTCGTCCTGCTTAGATGCAAGCAAGATGTGTCAGGGGGGGAACCCAACCAAAACCGATGTAATCTAGAACAAACGTATCTACAAGTTAGAAATGATCATTTATTGCGTACGAAGCCTTATCGAGGTTCTTCTCTGTGGCGGAAAATGTTTTCATTTTCTGATGATGAATAAGAACAACGGAAAAAATATACAAAATCACAATTTTCTTTTTTGTGTCAGCAGTGCATGAAAAATCACGCATTGTTGTAATGTGCAGTTCTGTGTCGGCGAGATTCTGTTTAAAATTAAAGCAAAATAAAGCCTTCAACATCTTATCAATTATAAAAAATATTTGGATCATCTCACGATCGGCATTCGCTTGTCTGTTTATTCCCATTCGCATTAAGACGCCCGAAAATCAGCCATTTTTTCAGATACAATTTTGCTTCTCTGTCCTATAAGCGGGGCAACGAAGATATTTCTGTATCGAGCGCATCCATAAAATCTATAATAAAAGCAGCGTTTGCACCAAAATCTTTTGGCGTGTAGCGTGAGGCAGAGCGCATATCAACGAAGATCGTATCTCCTTCATTTTTTAAGCGAATCATTATATCTGAAATGAAGCCAAGACAGAGAGTTTTTGCTATTGCTCCAATATAAAGCTCATCTTCTTCACCGGAAAACTTTTGTTGATCTAGCATAGGCCAATTATGAGCATCTAAGACATTGAGAACCGACTCTTGAATGCGTTCAAGCGAGCCATCATAACGACGTCCTGACATTTCTGGCCATTTTGATATTTGCAATGCCGCTTGTTTGGTTAAGATACTCTCAAGTGGCAGAGCATCATCGGGACGAATGGCCTGAAAAAAAGATGGTGGCTTTTGTGTATCAGTAGAAATATCGTAAACAGCAGGTGATAAAAACCAAAGTATGAAAAATAATGCTAATGGTACGGCTGTGATTAACGAATACACAATTCCTCTTAAAGCTTTCATCCCGCCCCGAGAACCGTACATCCACAAACTTTGAAGTGCTTTTGCACCGAGAAAGATAGAAATAACGACAAAGAAAAAAGAAATTTTTATCAAAGCCATGAACTCAGCTACGTATATTACAGAAAAGCGCTGTAAAAGTACCGAAAATAATAAAATTAGGAACGCCAATCCGCCAAAACGGGGAGACCACACTGCTGCTTTTGAGTTTAATCGAAAATATCTTTTTTTCACTGAGTTCTCTTTTCATAAACCGTTGATTGTAAGTAAAGGCTTTTTGGGATTCGTGATTCTACGATCTTGCAATTTGGTTATAAAGGTAAAGCACTTATTTCGAGGGGCAAGGATGTTCGCAATGTCGGTTTCCCGATAGTTAGGCAGTTGATTCCTGCGGGGAGTTGTTATTCCCTCCATAAGTTTTTGTGTAATTGACTAATTTTTACGGAAAATTTTGGCAACTAGGTATGGATAATTTCGCGTAGATATGTGCTGTTGAGAACTATTATCTAGAATTTTTTGCTTGCTATTTTACATCGTGATTAACAGCTAATTTGCTCTGAATTATTTTTGCGGATTTATGTGTTAACAAGAAAATATTAAGTTCTACGGTAATCAGGGGAGAGTAGAGTGTGTCCTGCTCATTGGATGAGGGAGATATCTGTTGTGCGCAATCGTGATACTTGTGCAAGATGAGCGTTGAGCATTGGCCGGTCAGTGTCGTTGACTCTGATAAAAGAATAGGATCTTTTTAAACTGTGGTTTTTCAGGATGTGGGCGTTTTGTTACTGTAATTGGACGGTTCATTCATAACAGAAATATTTGAAAGTGACCGTTAAATTTGGATGTTTCGTGGTCTGGTTGTTCTGGCTCATAGTTGGGGTAGGGCTAAAAGAGCAGGCGGGGAAGATTACGGAGATGGAAAGAAATTGCAAAAATGGCACGATCTCTGGCGAGATAAAGCTAATGCTGTGGGGTGAGGTTTATCTCGTTGCGGTGTTCTTTTTTCTTACGGAGTGCGTCGTTGGCAGTCTATCCGGGATACCGCAATGAGAGTTGCCTTAAGTGCTTTCCTCTAATTTTCCCTCTTAATCCTAATAGAGCTTGTGCGTCTCTAAGTCGGAATAAGATCCGCGTTTTTGTCTTGATGCCCGAGTGAATTATGTCAAAAATCTACTTTCGCACTCTTGCTTTTATTCTTAACTAGAATAGGGCGGTTTAAGGGTGGATGGAATCAATGTAGTTTTTACTCATTGAACACGCGGCAAGTTGCAGATGAGAGGAAGATTTCACTTTCTTTTTCCGTGATCGGAGAAGGAGAAAAGGCGCGTAAAATAGCAAAGCCTTCGTTAAGGTCTTTGGCAACTAGGACTGAATTTGTACTATTTTTAGGTTTTGATTTTTTGAGTTCTATTATTTGTATGGGTTTTCCAATTACAAGGTTGAGTGTAGCATCAGGGGCTGTTCGATCATTAACGCTGTAGAAAATAATTCCGTTACTTGTGTAAGCTGATAGCGACCACAGTCGTGTTGTTTCCATGGCTCTTAAATGGACAGGGCCGTTTGCGAGATTAAATCTGCAAACTTTAATGATAAAGAGCGGATCAGAAGACTGATAAATGGGATCGCTAGGATCAAGATAGGCAAATTGATGGTAATTTGCTGATTTTTTGAGGTGTTCCCATATGCTGCTTTGCGCATAATAGGGAATTGAGAATAAAATAAAGATGTGAGAAATGATAGCGCCGAGGCTTATGAGAAGCACAATGCGGATGAATTTAGTCACAGTTTCTTTGTCCTGATGGAATTTGTTTTACAGATGGCATGGTAGGTTTTTGTAATATAGTCGCAGAGATGATGGAGGTGTCATACAAAGTAAGAATAAGCCCGAATTTTTTTTTACTGATTATGGCAAGCCAATTGCCGGCTTGTGGCTCTTTTGAAATATAGATATGGAATGAGCCGTCGCTTTCATAAACAATGTTATCGGTATGAAGCTCAAAGGGGAGCTTTGAAGACGATGTGTAAGGTTTTAGTAATTTGTCGGCTGTGTAAAGGGTAAAAAGACGGGCTTTGGGAATATGCCCTTTTAGTAGATAATTGCAATGAGAATAAAGAGGTCGGCCGCGGTTATCTTTCCATATTTGGAAAACAAGTCCTTCCGCACGCCCAAGTGAGATGTCGCCTCGTTTAGCAGTGCGTGCTCTGGTATAGGGGTCCGTTTTTTTTGTCCCTACTTGTGGGTAAGCTCTCCACCCCCCGATTGTGAAACTTCCAAAATTGTCGGAGGAGTTAATCATATAATCAACACTTAATGCTCCACATAAAATTGAAGCAGAAACGATAAAAGAAGTGAGGGCAATATTCACAAACATTGTAGAATGCCTCTAAATTAAAATGTTTGAGTTTCGGCAGTTTCCGTCTTTGATAGCAAAAACAGACTTTCTAGATCTTTGTTGATGAGTCGAACAATATTTAATGTTTTTGGTGAAGGAACGTGGGGTATTTGGGACGGAAGTACGGAATTATTTTGAGAAGAAAGAGTTTTTGATTGGTAAGGGAGAAGGGAATGTTCGACACCATAGAGCTTTTTGATCATTACATTTTGGTGAGCATAAAGCATGATATCGTGCCATATCATAGCGGGGATGACACCACCAAAAGCACGATTCATCGGTGAAAAGTCATCATTGCCCATCCATACAGCTCCAGTATAATTTCCGGTGAAACCAACAAACCAAGCGTCGCGGTATGCTTGCGATGTTCCAGTTTTTCCAGCGACAAGCGTCATGGGTAAAGCAGCGCGTTTTCCAGATCCTCTTGTTGTGACGCCAACCATCATTTGATTCATATACGCTGCTGATTGCTTGCTGATAACCCGATGTGGCTTATTCCCATCTGTTTTCCAATCCCATACAATGCGACCATTTGTTGTGCTAATTTTCGTAAAACCATGACGATTCCCAGCTATGCCTCCGTTGGCGAAAACATTAAAGCCTGTGGCTTGGTCCATTGGTGTCATATTGGATGTGCCAAGAACCATTGTCTTATGCGGCAAAATATGAGCGGTAATTTCCATATTTTTGATCAAATTTATAATTGGTTGGATGTCATGGTTAAGATATTGACGCGTAATATAGACTGGTACTGTGTTGATAGAGAATGCTAGAGCGGTTGCTAAATCAATTTTTCCAAGATAGCGACCGGAGTTATTTTTAGGTGACCATCCGCCCCAATTGATGGGTGCGTCTAAGACTATTGTTGAGGGGGACAATCCACGTTCCATTGCCACTGCATATACGTAAGGTTTAAATGAAGAGCCAGGTTGTCTTCCACCTTGCGTTGCCCTGTTAAATTGGCTTTTTTCGTAATCTAGTCCTCCAACAATTGCGCGCACAGCTCCATCATTATCTAAAATTACGGAAGCTGCTTGTGTTGCTCGGTATCGTGGGCCGTACCGGTATAAGTAGTATGCAACTGATTCTTCTGCCGCTTTTTGAATATAAGGATCAAGCGTGGTCTGAACGATCAGAGTATGAGTTGGTAGTTTGCTGCTTATCTTTTTAACTTCACTGAATGCCCAATCAAGAAAATAATTGGGCTGGTTGTTTTTCGTTTTTGCTGTGGCTTTTGCGGGATAGCGGCGAGCTTTAATAATTTGACTGTCTGTCATGAATCCGCTGTTAACGAGATTTGATAGCACTACATTGGCACGTTTTTGAGCAGCAAGCGGGTTGGTATGGGGAGCATATTTTGTTGGGGCTTTAAAGAGTCCCGCTAGCATAGCGGATTCACTGAGGGATATGTTGCGTATATCTTTTCTAAAATAAAACTTTGCTGCTGCGGCGATGCCGAAGTTGCTTCCTCCCATGTATGCACGGTCGAGATAAAGTTGTAATATTTGTTTTTTGTTGAAATTTGCCTCCAGCCAAAGGGCAAGATAGGCCTCTTTGATTTTTCGTGTTATGGTTCTTTCGTTTGTTAAAAACAAATTTTTAGCTAGCTGCTGTGTGATAGTTGAACCGCCTTGGATTATGCTGCTGGCTTGTATGTTTTGTAAGATTGCCCGTGCGAGACCGTGTAGGTCGATTCCCCAGTGATTGAAAAAACGTCGATCTTCTGTAGCGAGGACTGCTTTGATGACATGGTCCGGCATTTCTTCAACAGGGACAGATATAGTTGACAGTACGCCGCGGTTGCCAATGGGGTTTCCATAACGATCTAAAAAAAGTATAGAGAAATTTTTGGGAAAATATCGGTCTTGTTTAGCCAGTTTAAAAATAGAAATTCCGGTGATGGTAAAAAAAGTAAGTCCAATCAACCCCAAAGTTAGAGCCTCATCAAGAGCTTCAATTATAAATCGTTTCCATCCTCGTATATGGAAATATTGTGAAGTGATTTTTGCTTTATTCCAAAAAAAATTATTAGCAGAACGGATATGATAGAATACAGTGTCTAACCATGCATCCAATTCAATAGGTGCAGGACTTCGGAATGGCTTATTGTGTTCTGGTTTATTTTTTTTAAAAAAAATAGACATGGCGTAAAAATATACTCATAACAAAGTTATGCAATCGAACAAATATATAATGAATATGGAGTGCAATCGTTTTTTTTCTATAGTTTAAACAAAAATAATTTACTATTATTTTTTTAATTTTATACTTTATATATTATATTAATTATTATAAGACTTTTAATTTTTTATTTAGTTATAATACATAAAAAATATTTTATTCAAAATGAGTGATATTTTTGGTAATTCTTTTCATATAAAAGATGACTCATTCTTGGTGTGTTATATATAAACGGATGGTTCAGTTTACGTTCATTTAGAACGGATTATAAAGTGTCCATGATGAAAAAAGTTTTCTTATTGGTAACGATTGCGTCTTTCCTGGGTGCGGGTTCTGTTTTAGCTGCTGAATGTACCAAAGTTGGTAGAGAGATTGCCACTCAACAAAGAGGAGTGTTGCTGCGTTCAAAATCTGTCGTTCAGGATGGTAGAGATATGTGTGTTGTTGTAGTTGTAGTGCCTGCTCGTGACGGTAAAAATTTGCGTCGCATCGAGATTTTTGTCCCTGCAGATTAGTGTTTAGCAGGTGTGAATGCGTATTTTGATTGTTGAAGATGATAAAAACCTCAATCATCAGTTAGCGGAAGCCGTAAAGAAGGCGGGCTATGTTTCGGATAGTGCTTTTGACGGAGAAGAAGCTTACTTTTTGGGAAGTACAGAGTCTTATGATGCCGTGATCCTTGATATTGGTTTGCCGCGTCTAGATGGAATCAGTGTCGTTGAAAAATGGCGCAAAGGGGGGGTTCTTGTGCCTGTTTTAATGTTAACAGCTCGAGACAGTTGGTCTGATAAGGTAGTTGGTATTGATGCGGGAGCTGACGACTATGTCGTCAAGCCATTTCATCTGGAGGAAGTAATAGCTAGACTACGGGCGTTGATACGCCGCGCCGCCGGTCACGCGATGAACGCATTATACTGCGGCAGGGTGTTACTGGATACCAGAACTTCTCGTGTTTTTGTTGATGGCCAGTTCATTAAATTGACATCGTATGAATATAGGCTTCTTTCGTATCTCATGCATCATCGCGATAGGGTGGTTTCGAAAACCGAGCTTATTGAGCACCTCTATGATCAGGACTTCGACAAGGATTCTAATACTATCGAGGTTTTTGTGAGGCGGCTGCGTAAAAAACTCGGTGCGGGTTTAATTGAAACCGTTCGCGGGATGGGTTATAGGGCAAGGATATCAGATAATTGATGGCGGTTCTGCAGGGCGATAATTGGCTTGGGAAAGGGATTTCTCTTGTTGGCAGGTCTCTCAGTCTGCGCGTCATGTTTTTTTCAACACTGTGGGTTGTTGTCTCTCTTTCGTCGATTTCTGCAGTTAGCATCTTGTTTTATCAGCGTTCAAGTGAAGAAAGTCTGAGGCGTGTTCTTTCTGCTCAGCTTTATAGTCTTATCGCGACAGTGAGTGTGTCAACTGATGGAAATTTGGTAGGGAATTTTGGGGTTGATGATATTCGTTATTCGGATCCGACATCGGGTTGGTATTGGGAGGTCGTCGCTATATCTCCTAATTTGCAGGGGCGTCTGGCGTCTCCGTCATTGGGAACTGGAGAGATGTTTCCATTGAGCAATGTTGATGTACCTTTTGATAATAAGTTTTTTCGATTTTATAGAATTAAGGGAAAAGATGGTCAGAATTTGCAAGTGATTGAGAGTGATGTTGTTCTTGATGATCAAAACCATATTGCGCGTTTTCGCCTCGTTGGGAATATCGATGAAGTGCATGCGCAGGTGCGGGAGTTTAAGAAAATTTTGCAAATTTTTCTCTGGAGTTTTGGTACGGGTAGTGTTCTTATAAACATTGCTATTATTTTCTTTAGTTTTCGACCGTTGAAGCTCATTCGAAAAGCATTGAATGATATCCGTGGGGGTCGGGTTGACTACGTGAACACGGATTTGGTGAGTGAAGTTATGCCATTAGTGCAAGAGACAAATGCCCTAATCAGCGGTAATCGGCGTATTATTGAGAGGTTTCGGACACAGGTTGGTAACCTTGCTCATTCATTGAAAACTCCTCTGTCAGTTATTGTGAATGAGGCTGATAAGATGCATGGAGAACAGGCCGTTCTACTGAGGGAACAAACTAAATTGATGCAGGCACAAATAAATCATTATCTGCGACGTGCTCGGATTGCCGCACAGCGTGACAGCGTCGTTTGTCACACCCCTGTCCGCGGAGCAATAGATCGTTTGATGAGGGTTATGGGGAGGCTTAATCCTGAAAAACAGTTTCAATTTGTAATGAGCGTTGATGATATTATTTTTGCTGGCGAAGGGGAAGATTTAGAAGAAATTGTTGGCAATTTGATTGAGAATGCCGCCCAGTGGTCGCGTACAAAAGTTCTGATATCTTGTTATTTAGAAGGTAATGTTGAAGAAGGAGAATTTGTTAATATCGTTGTTGAAGATGATGGTCCTGGTTTGACGGAGGAACAAATTAATGAAGCTCTTAAAAGAGGACGCCGGTTTGATGAAAGCAAACCAGGGACGGGCTTGGGTTTGGCAATTGTTTCAGATATGGTTGGAGAATATGGTGGAAGTTTCTTTTTGTCGCGCTCTGATTTTGGCGGGTTGTCTGCAAAGGTTTTATTACCGAGACGGTGAATTATTGTTTTTATTCGTGTAAACAACGTACAGAGTAGGAAGCATTTTGTGTCTCGGTTAGATGGGGCGGCCCCTTGCTTTATGATTTTTTGCATATGCGGTAGAAGAATTAGTGGCAGATTGTATGAATTATACTGCGTGCGTCGTGATGGTTTCTGGCCTTATTTAAAGCGCTTCAGTGGATGAAGGGGAAAGCGGTGGGAATGGTGTTTTTTTGTTTTCGTGCAGGTATCCAAGCAGTATGTTTTTATTCCTTTTGGTTATGGTTTCCTTTCTATCTCTGACTATTGTTCTATCTTTTTTCTGTGTTTTGATAAGGCAAAAAGAAAAGGGTGGGTGGTCTTTTGTCTCTAGTATTTATAAAAATTGCACGAGCAAAATTGAATTCGATGCGCTTTTTACGAATTTTAAAAATAGGTATATCTTTACGACTCTCAGTGTTCTATTTGTTGTTTTTGTGACGTGGGGTATTTACAGCTTTGTGGGAAATCCAAAAGTTAAAAGTTATTTTTTTCGCGAGCTGATGGATAAGGGTCCAAATACTCTCAGTAGGCGTGAGCAGCTTGTCCGCCTGCGGGCGCTTTTTTTTCGTTCACCTAATGATGGCGAGTTGGCTGATGCGTTGGCAGTGAGATATCTTGAGGATGGGTACTTTCAAGATGCTGTAAACATTTATTTAGATGCACTCCGCTTAAATGGAGAATCGGCTCCAAGACTTTTGGGATACGGCTTGGCACTAGTTGGCTATGAAGGTGGAGTGATTACGCAGGAAGCACAACGCATTTTTCAAAAAGCTGCAGATTTGGCGCCGAATGACTTCTATTCTCGTTTATTTTTGGCCGATGCACTTCGCCAAGCAGGAAAATCCGCACAGGCGGCGCAATTTTTGCAAGACTTTCTCGATACAATGCCAGAGGATTTTGTATGGCGATCGCGTATTGAGGAAATGATGGTTCGGTTATGCGATTCATCCAATTAGGGTACTCGGAAAACTGCTTTTAAAGACTATTAATTCAAAGGGGAGGTTATCGAGAAGAAATAGGTATTGGATAAAAATTTGCTCCTACGAGAAAGATGTGCGAAACTACCCAAAATAAGAGCGTATAAATAAATAGGGCGTACGAATAATGAATTGATGCCCGTGCAGCGTGTTTACAGAAATGATTTCGTAGATGTTTTATGAATGATCGATCTTTAGAGAACATTCCTTCATTGAAGATTGTTTTAAAGCAGCGAAAAAAAAAGCGATTGCTGATGGTTTTTTTGTGCCTTTTTATCATGTTAGTTGCAGTAGGTCTCATTGTGTATGCAGTGCGCAATACGGTGAGTTTTTTTCGAATGCCGTCCGAAATTACAAGAGAAGACATTCTAACGGGTCGTCCTCTACGCTTGGGGGGCTTTGTTGAAAAAGGAACAGTCCGGTATATTGAAAAGATGAAAGTTACTTTTTTCGTGACTGATAGAGTGAAACGCGAGAAAGTTATTTTTGATGGTATATTGCCGGATCTTTTCCGTGAAGGACAGGGTGTTGTCGTAGAAGGATATTTTGATAAAGAAGGTCTTTTTATTGGTACGCGTGTTTTAGCAAAGCACGACGAGACTTATATGCCTAAAAAAACGGTTGGTTGCCTAAAAAAACGTTACAATATGGAAGGAAAATTAGATTGTGTTCGTTGAATTGGGTAATATTTTTTTATCTGCAGCGTTTGCAATTAGTTTGCTACAAGCCATTTTATCCATTTTTGGTATTCTCCGGCAAGAGCTCGCTTTGGTGCGAGCTGGGAGGCGGTTGACGTATATCGCTTTTATATTGATATTATTGTCTTTTTTTACTATGGTTCACGCTTATGTGGTATCCGATTTTTCCGTTGTGAATGTCGTTGAAAACAGCCACTCAGAACAACCAATGCTTTATAAAGTTACAGGAGTCTGGGGTAACCACGAAGGTTCTATGTTATTATGGGTCTTGAGTTTGGCTTCTTTTAGCACATTGGTGGCGTTATCTGGTCGGAATTTGCCTGAACAATTTAAGGCATTAGTTTTGGTTTGCCAAAGTTGTATTACAAGCGCCTTCCTTTTATTTACCCTTTTTGTATCCAACCCGTTTTTGCGCGTCAGTCCGCCGGCATTGCAAGGAAATGATCTGAACCCTCTTTTACAAGACGTTGCTTTAGCGATTCATCCACCGCTCCTTTATTTAGGCTATGTTGGTTTTTCTGTTTGTTTTTCTTTCGCAATAGCAGCGTTGGTTATGGGGAATATTGACAGGATTTGGGCGCGTTGGGTTCGTCCTTGGATTCTTCTTTCTTGGATTTTTTTGACATTGGGTATTACTGTTGGATCGTATTGGGCTTATTACGAATTGGGGTGGGGGGGCTATTGGTTTTGGGATCCAGTTGAAAATATTTCGCTTATGCCTTGGCTTTCGGGAACAGCCTTTTTGCATTCTTCTCTTGTTCTTGAGAAGCGGGAAACGTTAAAAATTTGGACTTTATTTTTGGCCATTTTTACTTTTTCCCTTTCTCTCATGGGAGCTTTTCTCGTTCGTTCAGGACTTTTAATTTCCGTTCATAGTTTTGCTGTTGATCCAGCACGTGGGCGAGCGATCCTTGCTATTTTCTTTTTTTTTACGGGCGGAGCTTTTTTGTTGTTTGCTTGGAGGGCATCTATTTTGAAAATAGGGCGGTTGTTTCAACCAATCTCGCGTGAAGGTTTTATTGTTTTAAATAATTTATTGCTAATAACAATGACTGCAACAATATTGATTGGCACGCTCTACCCTTATTTCCTTGAAGCGCTAATCGGGCAAAAAATTTCTGTAGGTGCTGCTTTTTTTAATATCACTTGCGGAACTTTAATGTTACCGCTGTTGTTATTGGTTCCATTTGGATCAATGATGGCGTGGAGGCGTGGCGACTTTTTTGCAGTTTTTGAACGTTTGTGGTTTGTCTTCGTTTTGGTCTGCATCGTTTGTTTCGTAACATTTTATACGGCATTTTTGCGTGATATTTTTGCAGCCTTGGGAACTGGACTTTCTGCTTTTGTTTTTTTGGGAAGTTTAGCTGATCTGTGGGAAAAAAGTGGGTGCCGTAAGATGGCTATTTCTGTGCGGATTAGGAGATTTTTTAGATTGCCATGGTCAGTTTTTGGCGCTGCTGTGGCACATATGGGGTTGGGAGTTACGTTATTCGGTATCGTTTTCGTTGCAGCTTTTACTCAGGAGCATATTCTGATCATGCGCACAGGAGATACGGTTACAGTGGCAGATAAAATTGTCCGCTTTGATGGAATGCGGGAAGGTGCTGGTCAAAATTATTCTGCTGTGGAGTTTAATTTTTCAATAGGTGAAGACAAACATACGGTGCGCAATAATGTAGTGGCATCAAAGCGATTTTATTCGAGCCAAAATACATTAACAACGGAAGTTGGTATCAAAAGTTATGGCCTGTCTCAGCTGTATATTGTACCGGGGCGTGTAGATGACCGAGGGCTTGCTGTACATATACGGTGGAAGCCTTACGTGATTTGTATTTGGTTAGGCGCACTTATGATGGCTATGGGTGGGTGTTTTTCTCTTTTTGGTTATTTGTTCCGCGCTGGATTGCATAAAAGGGTAGCCTCCTATCCCAAATTTGTTAAAAAGGTATTGAGATGAAAAAGATGTTATTTTGGATTTTTCTTTTTTTAATCGCCAGCTCTTCTCTGTCGTTAGCGGTAGCAGTGGAGCCGGACGAAATTTTAAAAGATGCAGCACTTGAGTCTCGTGCGCGTGATATTTCATCAAATTTGCGCTGTCCAGTTTGCCAAAATCAATCTATTGACGATTCAGAATCTGTATTAGCCCGTGATTTACGGCTTTTTATTCGTGAACGATTGAAAATGGGCGACAGTGATCAGCAAATCATTGATTTTCTCGTTGAGCGGTATGGTGAATTTATTTTGCTGAAGCCGCCCCTAAAAAAAATAACGTGGTTTTTATGGTTTTCACCCCTCATAGTGATGATGATTGGTATAGGTATCATCTTTTTGGGGGTTAGGCGGTGCAGGCACGAGAAAGCGATTGCCTATGATACTGGGAAAAATAATTAAAAAAATTTAAAAAAAATATTGTTGAATTGAAATAAAGTTTGCGGAGGAAATTTTGGTGCGTTGAGGTTGATAATTTTATCCCGGTTATGATTAACGAGTTACTGTTTATTCAACCTTACAGAACTTTAATGATTTAGACAGAAAACGGTAAGGTCCGCTGTTTTATAGTTTGGTGCGATTGAGATAAGAGTATTACAGAGTAGGAGCGTATAGAAGATGGTCGAAAAAACTTTTTTTAGAACATTTGCTGCTGTCAGTTTTTTTGCAGCTTTGGAGACTACATTATTATTTGGTGGGGCTATGTCAAATTTGGGAATGGCTACAGCTCATGCGAGTTCCATATTTTCTTCGTCGCAACCGCAGAGTTTTGCAGATATTGTCTCTCACGTGAAACCTGCAGTTGTTTCGGTGCAAGTAAAGGGTAATAAAAGGAAAAAGGAGGAGCGTTCTTTTGGTGATTTTTTTAGCGGTCCAGGGCTTGATTTATTACCAGATCAACATCCTTTGAAAAGGTTTTTTCAAGAATTTATGGATCGTGGTAGTCCACGTACTAGACCTCCTCATCGATCGCCTAAACTTGCTCCTATAGCTTTTGGATCGGGTTTTTTTGTTTCGTCTGATGGTTATATCGTGACTAATAATCATGTTATTTCTGGTGGAAAAAGTTATTCTGTTGTTCTTGATGATGGTACAGAACTGAGTGCGAAACTTATTGGTACTGATCCGCGCACCGATCTTGCAGTGTTGAAAGTAGATGAAAAAAGAAAGTTTTCGTATGTCGATTTTGGTGATGATTCAAAGCTTCGCGTTGGTGATTGGGTTGTCGCTATTGGTAACCCATTTGGCCTTGGTGGGACTGTGACAGCAGGTATTGTTTCGGCGCGCGGGCGTGATATCGGTGCCGGCGTTTATGACGACTTCATTCAGATTGATGCTGCTGTTAATCGCGGGAATTCTGGTGGTCCGACTTTTGATCTAAACGGAAAGGTTGTCGGAGTTAATACGGCAATTTTTTCTCCTTCTGGAGGAAATGTTGGTATTGCTTTTGCTATTCCAGCAGAAACAGCAAAACAAGTTGTGCAACAACTCATTGAAAAAGGCTCTGTGCAGCGCGGTTGGCTTGGGGTCCAGATTCAATCTGTGACAAAGGAAATTTCTGAGTCAATCGGCCTAAAAGATGCTAAAGGTGTTTTGGTTACTGACTCGTTAAAAGGACCTGCGAAAAAGGCTGGAATTAAGGCAGGTGATGTGATTATTTCGGTGAATGATGAAAAGATTTCCGATGTTCGTGATTTAGCGAAGCGCATTGCGAATATTAAGCCAGGAGAAACAGTGACTTTAGCTGTTTTTAGGTCTGGTAAAGAAGAAGTTCTGAAGGTCAAACTCGATGTGATGCCCGAAGATGAGGATGTAATAGAAGGTTCAAAACACCAAAAAGGGATGAGTAATTCAGATGAGACATTAGAAGATTACGGTTTGGTTGTTGCTCCTTCTGATGATGATATAGGCTTGGTTGTAACAAGTGTAGACTCGGATTCAGATGCTGCTGACAAAGGGATACGCCCCGGTGATATCATTGTTACAGTTAATTATAAAGCTGTTAAAAAAGTATCTGATATTACCAATATAATCAAAGAAGCGCAAAAATTAGGGCGAACAGGTATACTCTTACAGCTGCAAACAAATGGTCAAAATCGTTTTTTAGCTCTTCCGATTTTTAAAAAGTAATTTGCCCTCGGTAGGACGGAGGCCTTGCGGGCCTCTGTCCTATAATTTTATTTTGTAAAATAGTGGGGATACGTTTTATGAAGATACTTGTTATCGAAGATGATCGTGAAACAGGACGTTACCTCGAAAAGGCTTTTTTGGAAGCAGGTCATTTAGCTGATGTCGCGTATGACGGAGATAGTGGATACACTCTAGCTGAAGCGGGAAACTATGATGTCATGGTCGTTGATCGGATGCTTTTGCATCGTGATGGTCTTTCTATAATTTCTGAGTTACGTTCTAAGGGCAATAAAACGCCAATTCTTATCCTCTCTGCTCTGGGACAAGTTAGTGATCGTGTGACAGGCTTGCGTGCGGGGGGTGATGATTATTTGACAAAGCCTTATGCTTTTTCTGAGCTTCTTGCTCGTGTTGAAGTGCTGCAGCGGAGGAAAAATCATGAGAAAGCTGAGACCGTTTATTGTGTAGGAAATCTTGAGCTTGACCGATTAGCACATACTGTAAAACGTGGCGGTAGGAATATTGCATTACAACCACGAGAGTTTCGCTTGCTTGAGTATTTAATGCGATGTGCGGGCCAAGTCGTCACACGCACTATGCTTTTAGAAAATGTTTGGGATTATCATTTCGATCCACAGACAAATGTTATTGACGTTCATATATCTCGGTTAAGGGCAAAAATTGAGAAAGATTTTGATATTCCGCTTCTTCACACTGTTCGCGGGGCTGGGTATATGTTGAAAGCACCAGATAACAGCGCATGAATCGTCTGATTAACATAATGCGTACGACTGCGCTGAGGTTGTCGGCGCTTTATATTTTATTATTTGGGTTAGTCGCGGTGGGGCTCTTTGCCTACATGACGGCGTTTTTTGCTTCATTGTTAGTGAAGCAGAGTGAGCAGACTTTGCGTGAAGAGCTGAAGCGCATTGAAGGCGCTTATAGCTATGGCGGACTACCTTTATTGGTGCGTACTATTGATTATCGTTCACGACATCCGGGAGCTTTTCTTTATCTTGTCACTGACCCCATGGGGCGCATTCTAGCGGGGAATGTTGCGCGTATTGAACTTGGTCTTCTGAGTTATAATGGCTTTCTTCCTGATTCTTTTTTATATTCGCGTTTTGGAGAACACGACAAAGCGGGAAAACACCGTGCTCTAGCCATCGTTGCTGATTTACCCAATGGTATGAAACTCCTTGTAGGACAGGATCTGGATGAACCGGAACGTTTTATAAAGGTGACGCGTAAGGCAGTTATAATTGCTATTACAGCAATGGTTGGAGGAGCATTATTGATATGGTTCTTCGTTGGCAGGCGGGCATTACAGAGGATAGATCAGGTAACAGCTGCTTCTCAGCGCTTGATGGAAGGTGATTTTAGTGGGCGTTTGCCTGTTTCAGGAGTAGGTGATGAATTTGATAGATTATCGGCTAATCTTAATGTTATGTTGGATCGTATCGAAGAATTAAGTGTTGGTTTGCGCCAAGTGTCGGATAATATTGCTCATGATCTTAAGACACCGCTGACACGTCTCAGAAATCGCGCTGAAGAAGCGCTTTTGGGACAAAAAACTGAGACTGAATATCGGCAGGTACTTGATGGTGTTATCGCTGAATCAGATCAGATCATTCGTACTTTTAATGCTATCTTAATGATTTCTCGTATTGAAGCGTGCAGTACAATTGAGCACCTCGAAACTATGAATATGAAGCTAATTCTTGAAGATGCAGTTGAGCTTTATGGACCTTTTGCTGAAGAATCGGGCGTCCTTCTTCAATTAGGGGATACATTTGATAAAGAACTTATGCTAAATCGTGAGCTAATTGCACAGTCAATTTTTAATCTTATCGATAATGCTATAAAATATGCGTCCGAAGATGAAAGGAAAGCAGAGGTTTCCTTATCGATGGAACGTCGTGGCAAGAATCTACTCGTGGTTGTTGGTGATAACGGTCCGGGAATTGCAGCAGATAAATGTGAAAAAGTAACAGAACGATTTGTTCGGCTTGAGGAAAGCCGCACACAGCCTGGCTTTGGTATCGGGTTAAGTATAGCAAAAGCCGTTATGAAGCTTCACGGAGGTGAACTTTTGCTTGAAGATGCAAAACCAGGACTCAGAGCGGTTCTATTATTTCCTTAAAATCAATCACGTGTCCTTGTTATTTCTACACGTGACTGATTTTTTTGTTGATGTGGCAAGATGGGTTAGGAAGCTGCCTTTGCAAAAGAAAGTAGATGGAGAGTGTTTAAAAAAATGGCCCATTTCTTCGAATTTCGTTGATGGGAGCAGTTTCCGTGAGCTAGTGAAAGATATTAAGGGATCAGCAAAAAAAATAGAGCACCCCATCTTCGGCATTTCAGGCGGAAAAAACGGGCTGGCTTTTCAAGAATGGGCGCAGCTTTGTCGCATCGCTTTTTTTACGGTTCGCTCTGCCGAATCGGCATTGTAATAATTACAGTTGTACCCTCCATCTCTTTAGAAGTAATTTCAAGCGTTCCTTTGTGTAATTCTAATAGAGAGCGCGAAATGGCCAGTCCAAGTCCTGAACCGGTATGGGTTTTGGTAAACTGGTTCTCAACTTGTTCAAAAGGTTGACCAAGCTTTTTGATCGCTGATTGAGGAATACCAACTCCTGTATCTTTAATTTTGAAAAAAAGATTGTCTTTTTTCTGGAAGGCACAGACATCAATATTACCGCCGGAAGGTGTAAACTTAACAGCATTAGAAATAAGATTAAGAAAAATTTGTCTCATGGCACGACAGTCAACTTCCGCGTGAAGTTCTGGAGAAATATTCGTTGTAACAGAAATATTTTTTTCTTGTGCTTGCGGTGTTAATGTACGTACTGCTTCGCTGATGATGGGCTCGAGGTCACTATTCTGACAATCAAGGTTGAATCTTCCAGCTTCAATTTTTGACATATCAAGGATATCATTGATGAGCGTCAGAAGATGGTTTCCTGAGCTGTAGATATCGTGTACATACTCTGTATAGCGTTGTGAGCCGAGTGGACCAAAGGTGGACTGTAACATGATATCTGAGAAGCCAAGAATGGCATTAAGGGGTGTACGCAGTTCGTGTGACATATTGGCCAAAAATTCTGATTTAGCTTTGTTGGCACTCTCTGCACGCTCCTTTTCTGCTTTCAAACTTTTGTTAAGCTTTTCAACTTCTGTTGCACGTTGTTGAGCACTTCCTCGTGCTCGTTTGAGCTCTTGAATAAAAGAGAAAAGGCGTTTTTCACTGTCTTCAAATTTTTCTTGTTGCTGTTTGAGCTCAGAAATATCTGTCCCTGTGCAAACGAGTCCCCCATCTTGGGTACGTCGTTCATTAATTTTAAGCCAACAACCATTTGCAGTTTGACGAATACTGGTTAAATTGCCAGCACCATCATCTCTGAGGAGATGCTCACTAATTGCGGGTCGTGCCATGGCTTCAACGGTTGTGCGTTGGATTCCAGATTGTAGAATTTGTTTAGGGATGGCTGCATATTCGCAAAATTTGCTATTAGACATAACCAAACGGCCCTCTGAATCCCATAATACGAAAGATTCTGAAATATTTTCAATGGCATCACGGATACGAAGGTCTGCTTGAGCAGTTTTCTCAGCTAATTGACGTTGTTCGCTAATATCGAAGGAAATACCAACCAAATGAGGTTCTTCTTCCTCTTCAATAATTTCCGCACGAATGCGCATCCATACATAATGACCATCGGCATGACGCATGGGGACGTTGATATCGATATATTTTTGTTTACCACTCATTAATTCTTGAGCAAGGTCAAAAAGGTTAGCGTCATTTGGATCGATAATTGCAGTGATTTGGGAAATTGATAGCAGTGCATTTTGAGGTACATAGCCGAGCATTTCATACATCGCTCGCGACCAATAAACACGCCCGCTTGCCATGTTCCAATCCCACAATCCGCAGCGCCCACGGATCATTGCCATATCAATGCGGTTTTGGATTTTTTCTGAGATCGCGTCTGTGTTGCGTGCTCGCACAGTTTGGTTGTAATAAGCGTAAAGAAGAGCGAGGACAATACCAGCAGTTCCTGTAAGCAGTGTTACATTTAATGAAAAAAGTTTGCGCCATTCTGCGTAAAGGTGTTGCACTTTCTTGCCAACAAATACGCCATATTGTCCGTTTTTTGTTTGGTCAAACGAAGCAAGAGCAGGGTCATCCTTTCCTATTGTTATTTGCATTGCACCGGCGTGCCGCCCTAGAGACTGTAAAATAGCACCCTCAGAGGTAAAATCTTGTAAAGGCTTCCCCAAATTTATCTCTGAGTTTGATGATGCGAGGACTCCACCTTCTTGATCTGTTATGGCGATAAACATGTCGGAATCAATGAGATTTTTGTTGCTAAAACTGGTAAGGATATTTTGCAAATGATCACGGGAAAGAATAGAGGTTTTGTTCATTTGGGTGGCAGCAAGTAGGTCATGATCAATTACATTGGCAATATGGCTTGCTAAGAGAGGAATTGTGGAGCGTGCATTTTTGTCAATTGTATTGCGCCAATCGTAAATTAGTGCAAAGCGGATTGCTGCCAACACAAAAAGAAACACGATAATCACAACGGGAACAGCGCGCCGTAACCAAGGTTCAAGGAATAAAAGTTTTTGGTAAGCTGAACCAGAAAGTAAATTAGCATACGCTGCACGCATTTTGCGACTTTGAGCGCTTGAGTTTGAAGCAACATGCACTTCCGCCGGCGCGTCATATGCGTCTAATTCAGCCATTTCTAGTTCCTCTAATTACAAAATAATGTGACTGAAAAACTTCTTTGACATTCACAATAACTCCGTGGGTGCAGTGAATCAAAACAGGAGTCTTCTGTCCAGTCTTTTTTTAGAAAAAGCTATTTTATTCTTATGAATACGATGGGTAAAACAAAGGAGGAACAACGACACCCCCCACAAGTAGATCGAAGAATTCTGCTCATGGCTTCAACTTCTAGCGGGGATTGTGTCGTTTCAAGATGACATAATTATGTCGTTTGTAGGCGATTTTTCTCTCAAGCAAGTATGCGGTTGATGACTTCTGCTACGTCGCTTGATAATTGGGGAGCAGCTGCGATCATATTTAGTGCCGTTTCGAGTTTTTGTCGTCGGATGGGCTCTAATTGTCGCCAAGAACTCATTGTTGTTAATAATCGTGAAGCAAGCTGTGGGTTTTTCTTATCGATTTCTAAAATGATTTGGCAAAGAAAATGGTAGGATGCACCGTCAGCTCGGTTGAAACCAGTTAGGTTATTAGACGCAAAGACACCAATTAAGGCGCGTACACGATTGGGATTGTCTCGCGAAAAAAGCGGGTGCTGCGTAAGTTTTTGAATCCGATCAAGTGTTGATGTTCCTGCGACCATTGCTTGAACAGAAAACCATTTATCAAGAACTAGGGGATCGTGCCGATGCCGAGCTTCGAAATTACTCAGAGTTTCTTGTGCTTCTTTAGTTTCGTTAAAGCGTTTTACCAACACGGTCATACTGGCTATGCGGTCCGTCATATTATCCGCTAAGGCGTACTGTGTGACGGCACGGTCTGGTTTAGCTTCGGCAATAGAAAGATAGTCCAGTATAATGTTACGTAATGCTCGTTTTCCAATTTGTTCAGTGCTTGGTGAATAAGGCTCTTTGACCTGCATCTGTGCGTACATTTTTGTAAAAAGCTCTTGGTGTGTGCGTGCGATAGACACTAAAAACTGATCGCGTATGTAGTGGATGCGATCTGGATCGATGTCTTCGCCAATTATACGTGCAAGCTCAACTTCGCTGGGTAAATTCAAGCAGAACGCTCGGAATTCGGGCTCGAGACTTTCATCCATAACGATTTTTTCAATCAGTTTTAATAAAGTAGAGGGCATCGCTTCTTTTGCTACTGCTTCATTTTGAATGGCTTGGATAAGTGCGTTCGTTATCAATTGGTTGAGCGATTGCCAGCGATTAATGTGATTGCTGTCATTTTGAGCAAGAAAAATAAGTTCGCTTTCATTTAGGGGAGTTTGCAAAATAATAGGCGCAGAAAAATCCCTGAGTAGCGATAAAACAGGTTTTTCACGCAATCCCTTTAATGTAAACGTCTGGTTTTCTTCTGATATGAGCATAACATCTGATTGGATATCCGAGTCAGTTTCATAGGTTAACGATTCTCCATTATGCCCCAAAAGGCCAAAGGTAATAGGGATAAGCATAGGCTTTTTTGTGTTTTGCTGCGGCGTCGCTGGAATATGTTGCTTTGCGTGAATTGTTAAGACACCATCGCTGTAATGATCTTCGATTTTTACACTAGGTGTGCCTGCTTGTTCATACCACAGCATGAATTGAGAAAAGTCTCGATCGGAGACTTCAGCAAAACAGGAGATAAAATCCTCAATTGTACAAGCTTGTCCGTCGTGACGCTGAAAGTAAAGATCCATACCTTTGCGAAACAGAATTGGGCCTAAAATTGTGTGTATCATACGCACCACTTCTGCTCCTTTTTCATAAACAGTCGTGGTGTAGAAGTTATTTATTTGACTATACTGGCGAGGACGTACTGGGTGGGCGAGTGGTCCGGCATCTTCAGTAAATTGCGTGGCTTTTAATGTTTTTATATTTTCAATCCGCTGTAGGCTGCGCACATTTTGATCTGACGAAAATTCTTGGTCACGATACACTGTTAATCCTTCTTTTAGGCAAAGTTGGAACCAGTCACGGCAAGTAATGCGATTACCGGTCCAATTATGGAAATATTCGTGTGCAATAACGCGCTCGACATTTTTGTAATCACGGTCGGTTGCTGTTTCAGAATCTACGAGGATGTATTTGTCATTAAAGATATTGAGACCTTTATTTTCCATTGCGCCCATATTGAAGTCGGAAACGGCGACGATGTTGAAAACATCAAGATCGTATTCGCGTCCAAAATGTTGTTCATCCCACTGCATTGAACGTTTGAGTGCGTCCATCGCGTAGGCTGCTCGCGCGGTTTTTCCTTTTTCCACATAAATTCCAAGTTTTACATGTCGGCCGGATATAGTTGTGAAATAATCTTCTAGTTTATCAAGATTTCCACCAACTACGGCGAAGAGATAGGATGGTTTTGGGTGAGGATCTTCCCAGATCGCAAAATGACGATTACCATCAAGAAAGCCTGTTTTAATGAGGTTTCCATTGGAAAGCAAAATTGGTGCTTTCTGGGAATCCGCTTCAATTCTTACTGTATAGGTAGAAAGAATGTCTGGGCGATCATAAAAGTAGGTAATACGACGGAATCCCTCTGATTCACACTGCGTACAATAAACACCGTTTGAAAGGTAAAGTCCCATGAGTTTACGGTTGCTCTCAGGGTTCAGTTCTGTGATCAGTTGCAGTGTGAAGGGGGCTACGGGTGGGGCTATAATTTCTAAGTATGAAGGAGTACTCTTGTAAGCGTTTTTATCTAGTATTTCTCCATTGATGGCAACGGAAATTAGAGTAAGCTCATCGCCAGAAAGTACGAGGGGCTCTGCTTCTTTCGTATTTTGACGAGCTCCGACCAGCAATGTTGCAGTTACGCGGGTTTTTGTTGGTTCTAAATGAAAGTGAAGCTCAGTTTTGGGAACAACATAGGGGGTCTGTTTGTAGTCTTCTAAGCGATGAACAGGTGTTATCAATTTTTCCATAATTCTTCCTAACCGCATTTTGATTATAGATGAGCTAAAGAGCTCTTTAATGTTTTGGGAAAAGTAAAATTGAAAAATCACGGGAGGCTATTTAGGTAATTTTTCACTTCTAAAAAGTCCATCCACGTTAACTTTTTTTGGCTTGGTGTCCGTAAAAGATAGGCTGGATGAAATGTCGGCATAATGGGGATCTTTTTTTCTCCTTCCCCTGTATAGGTAAGCCACTTTCCCCTCGTTCGGATAATTCCATTTTGAGTCCCAGTGAGGCATTGTGTAGCGACACCTCCCAACGCTACAAGGACACAGGGATTTGCTAAGTAAATATGCCGTTCAACAAAAGGGCGGCATAAGGCAATTTCTCTTTGTGTTGGCGTACGATTTCCTGGTGGACGCCATGGAATGATATTGGTTATGTAAACATTCTGTCTTTTCAGGCCAATCGATGCCAATATTTTGTTAAGCAACATACCAGCTTTTCCTACGAAAGGAGTACCTTGTATGTCTTCTTCACGTCCTGGTGCTTCTCCGATAAGCATAAGCTGACTCCCCGCTGTTCCGTCTGCAAAACAGGTATTTTTAGCTGTTAATTTTAATGAACATCCATCAAAAGCTAAGAGTGCAGATCTCAATTCATCGAGTGTGCGAGCACTCTTCGCCATTTCTACAGCAGAGAGCGTGTGCTGTGTAATTTTGAAACTCTGCAGTGGATAGCTGTACTGTTTTACGGTCGACGGCACCTGTTTTTGATCAGAAGTGTCTGTTTCTTGCTCTAATTGTTTTTTTGTAGAAACAGTTTGATCAAAGTGATTAACGGGCGTATTGCTCAGCGCAGCATCAGCGCCACTTTCTTTGTAAAAGTTCAAAAGTTCTTCACAAGAGATTGAGTACTGAGTTTGGTTTGACATTTTGCTTTTTTTATAACTAATCTGACCAATGGATAAACCAGACTAAATTATTCTGCAAGCTTTATAATGCTTTGTTGCGAATCTTTGTGTAAGAATGCTGGTAGAGTGCGCATTAAAAAATGAATAATGCTCATTTAGTTTTCCTTTTGTTGGTGGTTTAAAAGCAATGTGTGGACGTATGTTTTTGCTTTTTTAACGGATTCAATTATAGGCTCGTTTAATGCTAAATGCGATGCGATAGCAGTTGATAGGGCGCACCCTGTCCCGCGCATCTCTCCTTGCAAGCGTGGGGCGGGAATATTTTCTATTTTAATTTTATTGATTAAGCTATCGATTGCAAGAGGGCCATTTGTGTGTCCACCTTTTACCAGTATGTAGCGTGGACCAAATGAGAGAAGTTTTTTTGCTTGTTTTACAGCCTCTTTGTTGTGGGAGGCTAAGGAGCTTTCGCTAAGAATGGCAAGTTCTTCTATATTGGGTGTTAAAAGGTCAATGTGAGGGAGTAGTTGCTTTATCATAACCTCTATAATTATTTCCGTCGTTAATTTTCCTCCTGATGATGCAATGAGCACAGGATCAAAAACGACAGGAATATGAGAATAGTCTTTGAGTACATCGCAGATCGCTATTATGCTTTCCCGGGTACCTGTCATACCAATTTTTATTGCACTTATTGAGTTAGACTCTAGAGCTATACGCATTTGCGCTGCGATGGTTTTTCCGTCCATGGGAATAATTCGAACAACTTTATCATCATTTTGCACGTTAACAGAGGTGACCGCCAGACTCGCTTTTATTTGAAAGTGTGTAGCGGTTTCTATGTCGCGGACAATACCAGCGCCTCCTGTTGGATCGGTACCGGCAACAATGAGGATGGAGGGCGTTATCGCCATGCTTGTGTTGCCTTTATCCATTGTTTAGTGCGTTCTTCGGGGTTATTATGGAGAATGATATCGGTCACAACAGCAGCGCTATTTGCTCCTGATTCTAAAACACTGACTGCACGCTTCGGTGTTAAACCACCAATGCCGACCAAAGGGAGTGTGCCAATTTGGTTTTTCCACTGCGTTATTTTTTTTAATCCTTGTGGCATCCATTTCATTTTTTTTAAAATGGTTGGATAAATAGGGCCAAGAGCAACATATTCAGGATTGACGGATACAGCGATATCTAATTCGCATTGGTCGTGGGTGCTGAGGCCAAGTTTTATACCATTTTTACGAATTTCTGAAAGATCTGCGTCGCTCAAATCTTCTTGTCCAAGGTGGACAAAATCGCATTTTTCTTCAATTGCTAGTTTCCAATAATCATTAATGACCAATTGTGCTCCAAATTTTTCACATATGTTTTTTGATCGCTTGATGTGCTGACTAATTATTCTCGAAGGTTCATCTTTTACACGTAATTGTACGAGTTTAACTCCAAGAGGAACTAAGCGCTCGACCCAATCTGCACTATTAACAATGGGATAAAATGGATCCAGTTTCATGAAAATACCGCTTTTCCAATAATTGGTGTTGAGGGAATTGCCATATTTCTTGCCTCAAGAATACCGGCTTTATATCCCATACGTCCTGCTTGGATGGCTTTAGAAAACGCTTCAGCCATGAGGGCGGGGTTACTTGCTTTTGCAATCGCGGTGTTGAGGAGCACTGCGTCGTAACCAAGTTCCATGGCGATAGCTGCGTGTGATGGGCGTCCGATACCGGCGTCAATGACAAGAGTAGCGTCAGGGAGGTAGGCACGAATAGAGCGCAGTCCGTCGGTGTTATGGGGGCCTTTTGCGGATCCAATGGGGGCACACCAAGGCATAATAACGCGGCAACCGGTATTCAAAAGTTTTTCGGCAACGATGAGGTCGTCTGTTGTATAGGCAAAAATTTCAAATCCTTCATCGTTCAAAATTTTTGCCGCCTCTATTAAAGAAAAGACATTTGGCTGTAGGGTATCTGGGTTTCCAATAACTTCGAGTTTGATCCAGGCCGTTTTGAAAAGGTCTCTTGCCAATCTGGCGGTTGTTACGGCTTCTTTGACAGTGTAGCAACCAGCGGTATTTGGTAGTATTGTCACGTTTAATTCTTTAAGAAATTTCCAAAATTGTCCGCTTTGTTTGTTTCCTGCGGTCTCTCGGCGTAATGAAACTGTCACGATTTCTGTGTTTGAATGGTGAATAGCTTCACGAAGAATTGCTGGTGAAGGGTATTGGGCTGTGCCCAATAACAAACGAGAAGAAAATTTTTTCCCATAAAAATCCAACATAATTTCAGCCTCCTTGCATTGGGCTCAAAATCTCAATTTTATCTCCTTCGTGCAGAACAAATTGGCTCCATGCTACCACAGGAATGACTTCGGCGTTAATAGCGATCGCTAGCCAGTCACCTTCATAACCTAATTCTTTGAGTAATGAATTAAGATAAGTAACTTCTGTTCGAATATTTTCGCCATTGACAAATACCTGCATGTTTCACTCCAATGCCAATTGTACAGCTCGTTTTGCCATTTCTGGAGATAAAAGAAAACCATGCCTATATAGTCCATTGATAAAAATGTGATTGTCGTGTTTGTATATACGAGGAAGGTTGTCGGGATAGCACGGTCTTATACCGACACCAGATTCTATAATTTCCGCTTCACCAAAAGCGGGATGTAGAGTGTAAGCTGCGTTAAGTAATTCCATCATTGACCGCGCTGAGATAGCGCGAGTAGACTCACTCTCGATCATCGTAGCCCCGATCATAAAAATATTGTTTTGTTGAGGCACGATGTACAGGGGGATACGTGGGTGAAGCAGGCGGATTGGACGAGAAATTTTAATATCCGTGCTCCGTACGAGGAGCATTTCTCCGCGTATACCTCGTATATTTTTGTCTTTCCCCAAACGGGCTATTCCTGTTGCATCAATGACAATATCAAAATCGGTTTCAGGTGTTTCTGAATCCACAAAATACACGCCGTTTTTTATGAGATTTTCTTTCAAACTGGTGAGTGCTTTTCGAGGATTGATATGTGCCTCACTTTTATAAAAAAGGGCGCGATCGAAACGTTCTGCGATATCTGATTCAAGGTGGGCTATCTCTGTATTATTAATGGTTTTGTGATTATTTGTGCGCGCTGAAAATCGCTCAAGCTCTACTCTGTCTCGCATTGGTGCAACGACTAAAGTACCTTTTTGTTTTACGAGATCTGGAAGCGTCTTCTTCCACCAATTTATCGCTTGGATGCCGAGCTCTTCAACGGTTTGTTCGGCATTTTCTCTTTCACAGTGGGGTGCCAACATTCCTCCCGCGTACCAGCTTGCAGTTCCCATGGGTGAATGAGGTGGGGCTGATACAGTGACGGAAGCGCCTTTTTGTTGCAGTGTAAGAGCGGTTGTCAAACCAGCTACCCCTGCACCTTTGATAAGAATATTTTTCAACTGTTTATCATCTTTTTTTGGGTAGAAGTAGCTTCTAAATAAAGTTCGCCATTTTCTTTATAATTTTCTGCCATGGCGGCCATTCCTTCGTCTTTTTCTTTTTGTTTTGCGGCATCCCGAATATCATGAGAAATCCGCATGGAGCAAAATTTGGGACCACACATAGAACAAAAATGTACTAATTTGTGGGCTTCCTTAGGCATTGTTTCATCATGAAATGCATAGGCCGTCTCTGGATCAAGGGAAAGGTTAAACTGATCATTCCACCGAAAATTAAATCGCGCACGTGAGAGGGCATCATCGCGTAGTTGCGCTCTTGGTAGCCCCTTAGCAAGATCAGCTGCGTGAGCGGCAATTTTATAGGTAATTACACCAGTTTTGACATCATGCTTATTGGGAAGTCCTAAATGTTCTTTAGGTGTTACGTAACACAGCATAGCGGTTCCAAACCATCCAATCATAGCAGCGCCAATTGCTGATGTAATATGGTCATATCCGGGTGCTATGTCGGTTGTGAGAGGTCCCAAAGTATAAAAGGGCGCTTCATGACAGAGATCTAATTGTTTATCCATATTTTCTTTAATTTTGTGCATTGGCACATGGCCCGGTCCCTCAATCATAACTTGTACGTTTTTTTTCCACGCGATTTTTGTCAATTCGCCTAAAGTTTGGAGTTCGGCAAATTGGGCTTCATCATTGGCATCAGCGATAGAGCCGGGGCGTAGTCCATCTCCTAATGAAAGAGAAATATCGTACATGCGTGCAATATCGCAAATTTCATCAAAATGTTCATATAGAAAGCTTTCTTTGTGATGGTGAAGACACCATTTTGCCATAATTGAGCCGCCTCGTGAAACAATACCTGTCGTACGATTAATTGTTAGTGGAACAAAAGGTAATCTCAGCCCTGCATGAATAGTGAAATAATCAACACCTTGTTCCGCTTGTTCGATGAGGGTATCGCGAAAAATATCCCACGTTAAGTTTTCAGGTATACCCCTTACTTTTTCAAGGGCTTGGTAAATCGGGACAGTTCCGATGGGAACCGGGGAATTGCGGATAATCCACTCTCGGATATTATGGATATCCCGACCAGTTGAGAGATCCATAATGGTATCTGCTCCCCAGTGAATAGCCCAAACCATTTTATCAACTTCTTCCTCCATAGATGAACTGACTGCTGAATTTCCAATGTTGGCATTAATTTTAACGCGAAAATTACGTCCAATAATCATTGGTTCGCATTCAGGGTGGTTAATGTTTTTAGGGATAATGGCGCGTCCACAGGCAATTTCATTGCGAACAAATTCTGCAGTATAAATTTCTGGGATTGATTCACTAAGTACTTCATACGGCTGTTTTTTTTGTTTATTTTCCGCTACTAGTCCTTCATTTTCTCGTATAGCTACATATTCCATTTCTGCGGTAATAATTTTTGCACGTGCATAAGCCATTTGTGTGATCTCTTTGTCACCTTTTGCTCGCAAAATGGGGCGATTTTGTTCAAAAGTCGGAGCAGAATTTTTATCATGAACTGGCCCATTGTCCTCGGGTTGAACTGGTCTTGCAGAATAAGATTCAGTATCGGCACGTTCAGCCAGCCAAGATGAGTTAATTGCGGGCAATCCTTTTGCAATGTTGGTGTTCATGTCTTCATCCGTGTAGGGACCAGAAGTATCGTAAATGGTCAAACATTTTTCATCGCTGCTATCGGATAACGAAATTTCACGGAATGGCACGCGCACATCGGGGAAAAGAAAACCTTGTTGATAAATTTTTCGTGAAGCTGGAAAGGGATTACAATTGGTTAGTGGAGCATTTTTTTTCACGGAATTCCTCCTCATAAAAACACGGCTTAAAGACAGGTTAGGATGTTGGTGGGAGTACATTCAAATCATCAATTCGTGCATGTTTAAGCTGAAAAGTGCACAATCCGATCTTAGATAAAAATGCCCCCAGTGAAGATTAAAAAAATAAATGTAATATCTTCACTCTCCCCTCCTTAAATTACTAGCACTCGGTACGATCATGTTTGGCTTTAATAATAATATTGTCAATCATAAAAATACATTTTTAAAATTTTTAGAAATTTTTTCAGAAAATGAGGCGGATTTTAATAAATTTTTTTGCTAATTTTAGATACGTTTTGGCTACGAGCCAGTAATTATAAAATTTTCTTTTTTAATACCTTTTTATAAAATAGCTAGATGGTTTATAGATAAGCTCTTTTCGTGCAGAAAAATGGTTAGCTGTATGATTTCAGATGTATCCGCAAGAGATAACATCTATTTTCTCGTACAAGAGGAGGTTGTCTGTAAAGAGATTTTTGGTTATTTTGGGTGTGGCGGTTTGGTACAATATTCAACATTGCAACATCATTACTTTAGGATAAGCTTAAAATAGGTACTGTTTTTTATCGTGGGTATGAAAAAAAGGCGAAAAGTATCTGTATTTGTGCAGGTAAATCCTGGTTTTTTGCAGAGAAATAGAAAATATTGGTGAAAATGGTGTGGTGTTTTATCTTGGAAGTTATTAGGTATATAAATTTTTGGTTTCCTCATTATCTAAAAAATTTAATTTGTAAAAGGGGGAGCTTTGTGACGAATAACGGGGTGTATCCTCAATATTTTTTTGAGATGAATGGATACAGCGCCGGTGATCTAAGAGAGTGGCGCTGATTTTGCTGGCGCTGGTATAATTTATTATTCTTGCAAAAAGGTTTTTCGTATATTAAAATACGCGGGAAGGTTGTTTTGTTGAGCGGGTGGGCAAAATGATTGCAGGGGGCTTTCGTAGGCTGGCTGTGTTTTCAAACTTCGTGGGGTATGTGGGGTCTTCTTGCTCCGGCGGGGTGTTTTTTTGGCAGGGCCGTGGATAGGAACCGTTGCGGGGATGTGGCGGTGGAGTGTGGTGTGGTTCTCGCTTTCTGTCTTTCAGTACAGGACAAAAAAGAAAAGGGTTGGTCGGCAAGAATGACAGTGCGTTTTGGGCGGGAAAGCGGAGCGTTTTAGGGGGTGTGTTTCTGCGTGGATTTCTTGTGTATCAGGGTGAGGTATCGGTGCAGGAAATGTGCAATGTTATATTTCATTGAGCGCGTTGCATTAGTTGGTTTTTCAGCGATTTTTTGTCAGTAGAGTTATTACGCTCAACGGTGGGTCTCGTGTGTCCACGGTATACAGGGTTTCATGAAGTGGTATTTGAAAGTTTCACGACAGGAGGGGGGTATTTGCGCAATTTCAGCGAAACGGTGATAGAATATAGCAAAAGAATAATTAATTGCGTTGCAGGGGGGAGTACGTCCATTATTTGACAAAAGTGGATGAGGCTTGGCCCATTCAAGTGGATTAATCGGAACGAAGCAAAATAATTGGGAACCTGGGCGTGTAGAAAGATCTATTAGGCCAATGGTGACAGGGTGTTTTGCATTTTGGTACAGGTTTATAGACTGGATGCCATCGATTGACCTTCAAAAAATTGGTCGGCCATTTTACAGAGTTAGTGAAAAAAATTTGCTAATAAAGTTATCAAGAATAGGGGGGAGATTTAATGTCTGGTATTTACGATTGGTCGCTTACGGCTGATGAAAATGCGAATTCGGATAACATCATTAATTGGGCGGAGGGTCAGCCGCCTAGTTCTATTAATGACAGCGCTCGGGCGATGATGCAGCGTGTGCGTGAATATCTTGCAGATGGTGGCGGTTCTATCGATTCAAAGTTTGTCGTAGATGCAGAAAAGAACACGACATTGATTACGTTGAAGACAATTTCACCCATAGCAAAGTATAAGAATGATATTGTTATACGTTTCAGAGCTCAGAATGTGAACGTTGGTTCCACAGAGATAAATGTTAATAACATTGGAGTGAAGTCACTCTGTAAAGCTGCTAGTACGGGTATCGTGCTATTAGAAGGCGGTGAATTACAAAAGGGCGGAATTTATGAAATAGTCTATAACGATGGGGCGTTAACAAAAGATCGCGGGGGCTGGTGTTTATTAAATCCAACACCTATTCCTCCACCAAAGATAAAAATTTTTCCCTCCGGATTCATTGCCACATTTGCCATGCAGAAAATTCCGAGCGGCTGGCTCTTATGCGATGGTGCTACCTATAAGCGAGCAGATTATCCGCAATTATTTGAGGCAATAGGTGACCAATGGGGGAAGGATAGTAGTACAACCTTTAAAGTTCCAGATTTTAGAGGAATGTTTTTACGTGGCTTTGATGATGGTCGTGGTTTGGACAAAAATAGAAATTTTGCAACCAAGCAAAAAGACAGCATAAAATCACATACGCATGCTTGCACTATTGAAGAAGCAGGGGAGCACAGACATGAATTTGAGTACGTGGGGATTAAGTGGCCCCCTACTACTATTGGTATGAGAAATGAAAATTATAGTTTTCAAATACTCTCAGGAGCGACAAAACCTGCTGGTATACACACGCATGAAGCAATCATTTCTTCAACAGGTGAGGCAGAAACACGGCCTGTTAATGCAGCCGTCGTTTATGCCATAAAATCGTAAGATTTTGTCATACCATGGGCCACTATTTGTTATATTCTTACACGACGTTATTGGCGCGAAATGTGTTCGCGTCAACTCCTGTGTGGGCGGTGTTTCAGCGAATTTTTCATATCAGATTTCAATTTTCTATAGTGGCATACAGTTCGTTGCAAATAAAAATCCGTCTGGGGCTGTTTTCTATAATTGTTTTAATGAATGAACAGTTAAGGCTAGTTAGAATCGATGAGAGATCATTTTTATCACTGCATTAATAAGGTGAGAGACATACCTTTTTACAACTTATAAGAATCTTGATGTATTTTGTTTTATCAAAAAAGCACAATAAATATGGATGATTTTCATGGTGCTACTGTTCTAAAGTCAGAATCTTGTTTTTAAGTTCTTAAGATAGAATGATCCTTGAGTGCGTCTACATCTTCCATTTTGTTGTTTTATTTGGTCTTGAAACTTTGTAAAATAAACAACTTTAAAAAAAATCACTGATTGTGCAAAGAGGATGCCGTTTGCGGCAAAATGAAAGGGGTATCTTCTTTAGGTAATTCGGAAACAGTCAAGGAGCAGTGGTAAGCACAGCGTAGGTTTTGCGTTGTCAAAACAGCGGAAGGGCTTCCTTCGCAATAAATCTCTCCCTGTTTTAATAATATTATTTTATCTGCATAATGTGCAGCAAGATTGAGGTCGTGGAGAATGGCGAGAACACCTCCGCCAGAGCGGGCAAATTTTCTTGCAATATCCATGATCACGAGTTGATGTTGAATATCGAGACTAGCGATAGGTTCATCCAATATCATCCAACGGGGAACGCCGTTATAAATTGGTTTCCAAATTTGGCAAAGTACACGGGCGAGCTGCACTCTTGCTTGTTCCCCGCCTGACAATTGGTGGTAATGCCGCTCACCATAATTGGCTAGACCGACGCATTCTAAAGCTTTATTAGGCAAATTTTGTAATTCAATTTTTGCAACGGTAAATTGGTTCACAGAGAGACCGAGCTCCACCACTTCATGAACTAGAAATGGAAATGCTAATGTTGTTGATTGTGGTAACACTGCGCGCATCATCGCCATTTCATGAACTTTTGTTTGAATGACGTCATAGCCATTTAAGGTCATCCTTCCACTGTAGGGAATTTCTCCGCTCAGTGCTTTGATGAAGGTGCTTTTTCCGGAGCCATTTGGTCCTATGATGACGGTGAGGGAACCACTTTTGGCTTGAAGGTTAATGTGATTAAGAATCTGCTTTTTTCCACGCTGAACGCAGACATTGATTGCCTCTATCATGAAAGATCTATTCCTCGTTTACGTATAAGTATCCAAAGAAAAAAAGGCGCTCCAAAAAACGCTGTGACAATTCCAATTGGTAATTCTGCGGGAGCAACAATTAAACGTGCAAACGTATCGGCAAAAATAAGTAATGCCGCCCCTAGGAGTGCAGAACAAGGTATGAGGTAGCGGTGGTCAGGACCAATCAGTTGGCGCAAAATATGTGGAACAACGATGCCAATAAAACCGATACCACCACTAACAGCGACTGCACTACCACACATGAGAGCGACGAGGAAAATAGCGATATTTTTGACTCGTTGGATATGAAAACCAATATGACTTGCGATAGCTTCCCCGAGAGAAAGAGCGTTAAGCGCTCGCGACAAAAAAGGAGAAAAAAGAAGGCCAATACAGATAAAAGGCAGGATAAGCCAAACTTTCAACCATGTTGCTCCTGCAAGAGAACCAAGATTCCAGAAGGTAATATCACGCAATTGCTGATCATTCGCGATAAAAATTAACATTCCAACAACAGCGCTGCTTAAAGCGCCGAGGGCAATGCCTGCGAGAAGCATTGTTGCAATGGAAGTGCAGCTGCGGCGGGTCGCTATCGTATGCAGAATAATTGTTGATAAAAGTCCACCAAAAAAGGCACCTATTATAACTTTGTAGGGTTCAAGAAAAGGGGCCAGTGAAGCGGGAAATGCAATGCCGATGACGATTGCTAAAATTGCTCCAAGACTTGCGCCAGCTGATACACCTACAATTCCAGGGTCTGCAAGGGGATTACGGAAAAGCCCCTGCATAAGGACACCAGAGACAGCTAATGCTGATCCGACTAATAAGCCCAAGATAACACGGGGCAGCCTTATATCAATGAGTATGAGATAATCGCGAGTTTTACTACTCACTGAAAAATCTTTCGTAAAAATTGTATGTATAAGATTCGCGAAAGAAGCATTTGATGCGCCATGCAAAAGTCCAGAAAAAATGCTGAAGATAAGGAATGCTATCAAGCCTAATAATGAAATTCTTCCTAGATTTGCGCGACTCATCTTCTTATTCTCTTTTCCTTCGAATGTGTGCGCCATAGGTGTACCGCTTACTGTTTCAATCAGTTTTTGCTGTCTTTGTTTTCGCCATAAAGCATATTGATAACTTCTCTTGATGCTTTTGCGGTACGTGGGCCAAACCCTAAAAGATACATGGCATCCATTTGCTTAATGGCGTGATTTTTCGCTGCTGTAGTTGCTTGAATTGCTGGTATAGCTAAAACTTTATCAATATTAACGGATTTTCCACCGTACTTTATGAGCAAAATAGCATCAGGGTTTAATTTTAATAACGCCTCATTATTTAGAAGTTTGTATCCTTTATAGTCAGATACAGCATTGATTCCGCCCGAGAGCTTTATCATACCATCAGCGGCTGTTCCTGTTCCTGAAGCCATGACGCGTCCATTTTGTACGGATAAAATGAAGAGTACGCGCTTTGGTTTCGTAACTTTTTCTAAAAGTATGTCATTATCTACGAAATCGCGGCTCATCTTTTCAATAAGGGTGGCTGCTTGCATTTCTCGGTTAATAGCTTTTCCTACCAGTCGGATTTTCTCTATCACACTTTCACGTGAGTAATTTTCTGGTATAATGACCATAGGTATGGATGTTTTTTTGAGAATCTCAATTGTTGAAGGAGGGCCACTGCCTTCAACGAGTAGTATGCCTTCCGGGGCAAGAGATAAAACACCTTCAGGTGATAGGGTGCGCATGTAGCCGAGTACGGGAAGTTTAAGTGCTTCTTGCGGATAAACGCTTGTACTATCTCGGGCAATAAGTTGACCTTCGGCTCCCAATTCATAAACAATTTCTGTAAGAGATCCGCCAATAGAAACAATTCGAGCGTTTTCAGGAAAATGAGTTGTGGGTTCGGCAATAACCTGTTTTGTCAAGCACGTAAAAGAGAGCAAAGTACAAACAACAAGGAGGCTCGAAAATTTACGTGACAGAGATGTGAACATATCAATTTTCCTCTTAAATTATCATCGCTCATTGATTTTGTGGCAAGCTTTCTAGCAAAGAGCGCCAATCTTCGCGTTCCTTTTGTCCTTCCTTACGCATGCCAAAGAATTGGATGATCGTTTCACCATCTTTATCGAAAACTTCGAGTGAGCTGACGCGATCATTGCCTGTAGGTGTACGAACACGCCATACACTGTCGATTCCAGAAATGAATAAGTGTAGGTGGAATTTTTCGTCTAAAATATTGAACCAAGGTCCCATCTTCTTAATATTTTTTACTTGCCCGTTAAAAATTTGGATACATCCTTTGTTTCCAACAAAGCACATAACGGGGACTCCTCTTTGAGCAACTTGATTGAGCATAATTTCTACAGCATCCATTTTTAGTCTATTAGAGAATTCATTCCCGGCATATTGTACGGCGCTGTGTCGGTTAATGTTTAGCTCAGAGATAGATTCACGAAAGTGGTGCACGTCGGTTGCTTTTCGCCAGCAATCTTGTAGTTTTTCAACGTCAAACTTTATCGCATCGCACTTAGTTGGAATGGGCACAGGTGGTATATCGAGTACAGGTGATTGCTCTTCATGAAGCAATTCATTGACGATTTCATTCCATTTTTCCATATTTGTCGTATCTTTAGAATAAACCTTGAAAATAGAAACACCATATTTATCGAAAAATTGCAGACTTTTTGCGGGGTTCCCGAGGATGGTCATGTCATATTGAAAAGCAAACTTCCATTGTTTTTGAAAAATACGCAAATCAATTTCACCAAGTGTGAGAGGTACGTGCTGGCTGTGGACGATTTTTTCAAAACATCCTGTTATTTCGTGCACGGCATGCTTATTGCGCGTCAATACCATAACTGTCCCGAGTTTAGGAGCATTCTTCAAAAAAGCAGTGACATCAGCTCGCAGTCTTTTGGCTCTCCCGACCTTACAATAGGCTGCAACGAGTTCTAATTCCGATATACCTATTGAATTTGCAAAATCCCGATTATTCGTTCCTTTTTCTTTTTCACGAAGTTTGATGATTTTTTCCGCTGTATGTAGCATGGCTGTCCTTACATTTTTTATGAGAATTAATTTTGGATACTACGACTCCGAATACAACAAGCCGAACTATATGTGCGCCAATAATCCAACTTGTTTCAAAACAAATTATTGCCATTAACAGAGAAGCAACCACCCACCCCCTCATAGTTCCCATTGCCCAGAGAACTATGAGACGAAAACACAATGACCCGTCCGTTATCGATGTAACTCTTAAAGTGGTACGGCACTTAACAAAAGCGGCTAAAACTTTTGTACAAACGATACCTTAAAGTTGCGTCCAGGTTGGCTATAATAGTCCTTTGGTGTTGCACTTTTTCCAGCAGGAAGGTCTGACACGTTCCAATACTTTTCATTAAATAGATTGTAAACACCAGCCTTTATGATAGGGCCCGTTTCACCAAACGGTTTTAACCAGCCCGAGACATCGACGACTTTATAACCTGGAACTTCTTGATCCTCGGATCCTTTGGCAAGTTTGTCGCGTTTAGCCGATAAAGTCAGCACGATGTCTGTTCCCCAAGAGCTCTTTGCATACCCCAATCCAACAACCGCTTTTAGAGGAAAAATTGAGCTAAGATGCTCATCTTTGTCAAGGTCTTTTCCTTGCGAATAGGAAAGGGAAAAATTACTACGAAGCCCACTGTTTAGGATCAGATGTGCTTTTGTTTCGACACCAAAAATACGTACACGAGTACGATTTACGTAATGCCGACGTGAAAACGCAAACTCCTCTGACGGACCTTTATCGATGGTGTCTATAAAATCCTTATATTGATTAATAAAAGAGCTTACAGAACCACCAAAATTTGGACTCCCAAACTGTACACCAATATCATATCCGTTACTCGTTTCGGGTTTAAGATCGGGACTTCCTTTTACATAATAAAGTCCAGGCTTGATATAAGCAAGGTAAAGCTCAGACGCACGCGGCGCGCGAAAAGCCTGTGCCCATTGAGCATAAAGTGTTACCTGATCGCGAATGTCTAATTCTGCACGTAATTTAGGAGAAAAATGCGAACCGCTTTTTTCTGAAGGATACTTTTCGATGCCTATCAACGCTCTATCATAAGAGGCCGTTTTCTGAGGGGTATGTTTATACCAATCGTACCGAATCCCGGGCGTTACACGAAAGCGGTTATCGGAAAAGCCCATTTCATCTTCGAATGCCAAACCAAAATTATAACTATCGGTATCTGGCGATTCTGATCGGTTTGCTGGCAAAAAGGCACATCCCCGCGCATTTTCTTTTAAGTGGCAGTTGTCTTTACCGAACATGTAATGGTGAAATTTTGACAATAGAGCATTCGCGGCAAATTTAAATGTATGGCCAACGGTCCCAATATTCGTACTTTTAAGAGTATTGGCGCTTAAACCATAATTGACATCGCGCACAAGATTATCCCTGAGGTACTCTCCTTCTGGTGCTTTGACACGGTATCCACTCATAATATGGTTATTTGATTGTTTTTGCCAATAAACTTGTCCGTGGAAAGCATCAAAGACAGCATCTTTATCGCCGTTATAATCGTAGGAAAGAGAAAGACGTTCACGGTGTTTGTTATCTTGGTCATAAACAGAGCCTGGAAAATATCTTGCAGATGCATTTAACGAGTGAGTAACATTGCTGTAGCCAAAACGTTCTGCCGTAAAACCGAGTCTGTGATTGTCGTCAAAATATTGATGGACTTTAACCAGCAAGTTGTTTTGGTCAAAATTAGCGGGATTCTTGCGTGTGCGCTCTACGTAACCATCTATAGTCCCCATATTCTTGCGCTCATGACCTTCTGTATGAGATCCCTGGAAAAGCAAAAATGTCTGACGGCTACGCGCTGCAATAGCTTGATCTACGCGCCAACTTCTATCAACAGAATTATAACCACCTTTTACAATTCCACCCCAATTTTTTCCTTCAACGATGATATCTTCAGGATTAAGAGTATGCAGAGCAACAACCCCTCCTATTGCGCCAGATCCGTAAAGACTTGAATCAGACCCTTGAATGATATCAAGAGTGGAAAGTGCATTAAAATCAAATGTTGTATTTCCACCCCTACCACGAACGATATCTTCGAACCATGGAAGAACGATACCATCTATCGTTGTGAGGACACGATCTGCGTTCACCCCACGAATCACAAAGCTGTTTTTCTTTGGATCGTAAGATACGGATGGATCAATACGACTAATATCATTGACATCACTTACTTGCTTTGCATCAATATCCTTGGCAGTTACACGATTGGTCAGGACAGTGACTGAATCCGAGGCGTCTATGATTTTCCCTTTAATAACGATTGGGTTGAGTTCAGTCACAGAATCTTTGTCATTGTTTTGTGCAAGAGCAAACGAAGGTACACAAACTGAAAGCGCGCCTAAAACTACATAATTCTTGTAGATGTTTTTCCGTCTTATTAGCATAACACATCATAACCTTTTTAAAAGTGCCACCCTCCATGGCTTGAAATTTTACATACAAAAATACCCACCCCGCCGATAACAAATTAGCCAGCCAAGCGAGAATGATTTGATGTCAACACAAAATCACGATAAAACCATATTAAACATGACAAAATCAATCAAGAAAAAAATTGCAATTTCCGAATAGCTTGTTCTAATAGAAGCAAGCACCAATTTTAAGCTCAGAATAGCGGTAAGATAAATTATGAATTTTTCAAATATTAGGCAGTTATCAATTCTTTGGGTCTGCGCGTTTATTGCCGCTTTCTCTTTACACGTTGGATTGGGAGCGCGATTTTATTTCCAGAAATCTGGCGTGAGTAACGGTACGCTTTCGCAGACAATTATGTTGACTTTTGTGCAAGATGAAAAAACGATAAATCTAGACGCTAATACAGATTTTCTGGATTCTAATGCGGATATACCGGATGTTAGTACGTATACAGAAGTTTTACATCCTGATTTAGAGCAGGAATCAGAACTGCCGGAATCAGTTAATGAGATTCAATCGGAAGAAGTTCAAAACACCACAGAAAAAGACGATTTTATAACGCCTGTTCCTGAAATAAAGCGTAAAACAACCGTCGAAAAGATAAAAAGAAAATCAAAGGCTGTGACGGAGAAGCTAGATAAAAAGGGAGCACATCTGATTACTGCTGGTAACGTAGTGAGCCCTGAGAGTGCACTGTTGGCGAAATGGTTGGCAAAGGTGCAGGCGCAGCTGGAAAAACAAAAAAATTACGTTGTAAAACGGCGTATTAGTCGTGCAAAGGGAACGGTTCAGTTGGAATTTAAAATAAGCGAACAGGGGGATATTTTTTCTAGCCGTGTTGTACGTTCTTCCGATGATGAGGAACTCGATCGACTCGCAATGACTGCGCTCCAACGCGTTGGCTCAGTTCCTCCACCACCGCCGTCAAAGGTTAACAAAATCATTAGGATATCGTTGATATTTAACTGATTTTTGCCGACTCCCCCGCACCGCCTTTTTTGCGACCATTATTGATGGAACAGCTGCTGGAGAGAGAGGAGACGGTGCGTCTACCGACCGGCGATGAGGTCAGCTTTTATGTCTGTTGTTCCCAAAAGCCTAGCTTTATAAACTTCATAATTTTCCATCACACGCATCACATAATTGCGTGTTTCCGTATAAGGGATACGCTCTATCCAATCGACAACCTTATCGAGAGATTTCCCACGAGGATCACCGTAACGCTTTATCCACTCACTAGCGCGACGGGGGCCCGCATTGTATCCAATGAGAGCCAATACGTAGGATCCATTAAAACGTTCTAATTGATCTCCCAAAAAATGTGCGCTCAATACAGTATTGTAGCTGATATCATTGCTAAATCTTGCAGGTGACCATGTGATCGAATGCTTTTTTGCGAGTGCTTTTGCGGTCGTAGGAAGTAATTGCAATATGCCTTGTGCTCCTGCCTTTGATATAGCCGTTGGGTTGAATTCACTTTCTTGACGTGCAATGGCGTAAACAAGTGCTTTTTTTGCTTCAGAAATATTGACTGATGTTGGGATAGCGCCGATAGGGTGGGAGAGTGGAGTGATATTCTTTCCCTGGAAAGCAGCAGTTTTTCCAATTTGGAGGCTGGTGTAATAATCACCATTTTTTTCAGCCATAACAGCCAGTAGAGCCAGTTCACCGGCACTTTCTATTTTTTTACCAAGTTCTCTGTAAAAAAGTTTAGCAAAATTATCATAGCCAGCTAATTCGAGCCGTTGAATTGCCTGAATAGCTTTCCGTGCGCTGAAACGTTTTCGTTCAGCGATTGTTGGTTTGGGAAAAGGGATATTAGGCTTTTTTAGATTGAGTCGCGAAGCTGCCAATTGACCATAATAGGTTGAATCAAAATGGGCAGCACGGTAAAAGTAGTGTTGCGCGTCTTTACTTTGTCCCAAAATTTCCGACGTTTTTCCCATCCAGTAGTATCCACGAGATATCGAAAGAGGTGCAGAAGATAATTGAGGAATGAGCGAAAAATGGCGCATTGCCAATTTAGGGTCGTGCAAAAATCTTAGTGCATACCACCCTGCGTGAAATTCGACATCTGTGGCAACTGCCAACGAAGATTTCACACCAATGTGAGTTGCCACAAGTCGATAAGCAATTTTAGGTTGGTTTAAATCGAGCATTTCACGGGAAAGAACACGCCGTTCTGTCCACCACGCATCAGGGTTAATCAGACTTAACGAATCCCTTGGGGTCTTCATCATGAGTGCAGCTGCCGTACTATGTTGTCCAATTCTACGAAGATAGCGAATTTGCGTAAACTGCAAGAGAGGATTGTTTCTCCAAAATTTGTCAGCCGCATATATTTTTTGCGCAGCTCTGGGATCATTTTTTTCTACAGCAACAAATGCATCGAAGAGAGATTGGGCTCGAGCAAGCTTTGCAATTCGCTTAGCAGAACTGATTCGATGTGCATAGAGCATGAACTGCATACGCTTTAGGTGATCAATAGGTCTTAACACAGTACTCGCTTTTTTCAGAACAAGCTCTTCTTCTTTTTCGCTGAGTTTTGCTTTATGCCACCAAGGTGCAATGATCTGGTGCGCACGGGCTTTTTGTTTCATTGTGACTAGTGCTCTAGCAAGCGCTGTCATACCTTCAGCTGTGAGGGGGAGGTGATGGGAGAATTTTTGGATGATTAAGCGTGCAGAACTGGTTTCATTGACGAAAGCACGCTCGGCATTGCGCTGTATGATGGCCTGGCCTGGCCATTCCCTTAATTCATTGACTGTGCTGATTAATTCGGAACTTGGAATATTGTTTTTGCTTGATATACCAATCGCCCACGTCAAAATGCGACGGTCAAGGCTCCCTTTTTTCATAGAATCACGAATGTTGATCGTCTTTTTGACGTCGTTATTTGACAGCGCGTGTAACCCCGCCTTTAATTGATTGAATGCGGCAATGTTACCGATTATGAGGGCTCTATTAGTTGCAGAATAGGTCCTTTTCGGTTGTGGGATAGGTGTTTTTTCAACAGCAAGAGTGGTAGGTCGAGCCAAAGGGATTGGCGTCTTCTCGTACGAGGGGATCGCTTGCGCAAAGGCGCTCAAGGACAAGACTTCCGCCGCCAATATAAATGCAGAAAAAGCTGGAAAAAAAAACAAAATAGAAGAAGTGCGCATGGAGAAAAGGACCCTGGGATCTTGTTACCCTTACGACTTCTAAAACAGAAGCATGAACGACAAGTTAACACCCCCCTTTTCACGGAGAAGCATGACACCAAAAAGAGCACACACTCACATCATTTATAGCTCCTACAAAATTGACCTTGCTTCATTAATAGGGCAAGATTATGCTCAATTACCGAGTTATTGGCAGTTTGTAGGGGTAATTTTTGAGTAAAGCTAACATTACAGGGAGTTCATCATGCTCAAGGGAGCCGTGACAGCGCTTATTACACCGTTTGATGACGATGGAGCTATTGACGAGAAAGCGTTTTGCAATTTTGTTGAGTGGCAGGTTATGCAAGGTATTAACGGTGTGAGTCCTGTTGGAACAACAGGCGAATCAGCGACCTTGAGTCATGAAGAACATAAACGGATTATAGAACTGTGCACTAAGCAGGTTGCTAAGCGTGTTCCGGTTATTGCTGGAGTAGGATCGAATAGTACGAGAGAAGCTATGGAGCTTGCGCAGTACGCAGAAAGGGTGGGCGCAGATGCAGTTTTGGCTGTAACCCCCTATTATAACAGACCAAATCAGTGTGGCTTGTATGCGCATTTTTCTTCTGTTGCGAAGGCTGTTTCCATCCCGATTATAATTTATAATATTCCTGGGCGTTCTGTCGTTGATATGGCTGTGGAAACTATGAGAAAACTTCACTATGAATTTAAAAATATCATTGGTGTAAAGGATGCGACCAGCAAAATCGAACGCGTCAGCGAGCAACGCGAAAAATGCGGTAAGGATTTTATACAGCTTTCTGGTGATGACTGTACAGCATTGGGTTTTAACGCGCATGGGGGGATTGGGTGTATTTCTGTTTCCTCTAATGTTGCTCCGAAACTTTGTACAGAATTTCATGCTGCTTGTTATCATGGTGACTATAAAACAGCACTTAATTTAAACGATCGTTTGATGCCTCTCAATCGTGCAATTTTTACTGAGCCGAGTCCTGCTGGTGTTAAATATGCAGCTGCAAAGTTGGGGCTTTGTGGCGATACTGTTCGTTTACCAATTGTTCCACTGGCAGAGACTACAAAACGAATTATTGATGCGGCTTTGCAACATGCGGGTCTTATCAAAGAGTAAAATGGTATTGGTTGCTATGAACAGAAGAAAGAATGCATCAGTACGAAAGATAATTGCCGATAATCGTAAAGCTCGTTTCAATTTTGAAATTCTCAACAATCTCGAGGCTGGTCTCGTACTCCAGGGCGCTGAGGTAAAGTCTTTGCGTTTCAATCATGCTAATATTGCTGAGAGTTATGCTAGCTTTGAAAATGGGGAGTTGTGGTTAATTAACAGTTATATTCCTGAATATACGCAGGCTAATCGATTTAACCATGAACCACGCCGTTTGCGTAAATTGTTAATTTCAAGGCGTGAAATGGCGCGTCTTTTTAATGCGACTTCTCGTGAAGGAATGACACTTGTTCCGCTTAAACTCTATTTTAATGAGCGTGGGCGTGTTAAGTTGGAGATTGCTTTGGCTCGTGGGAAAAAGCTTTACGATAAGCGTGAAGCGGAGAAAAGGCGTGATTGGGGACGCGAAAAAGCAAGACTTTTAAAAAGATATGGGTAAAAAGAATTGATTTTTGTATCCACTTCTTAGTGTCGGTCGGAAAAATCTAACATTGGTCTAGGTATGTTTTTGCTGCTTGAAATATCTGGTGAAACATAGAATCTGTCAATCGCCCGGTATTTGTATTATAACGTGAGCAGTGGTAGCTTGAGAAAATACGTAACTTGCCGATATTACTTATCATCCCATGTCCAAAAGGGTGTGCCAAAACTTTTGCATTTAGGGCACGTATGGTTGAATGGTGTGCAATGGTGCCGAGGGTGATGACGGCTCTAAGCTCAGGGAGGCCCATTAAGAGAGGTGAAAAAAAAGATCGACAAGTGTTTATTTCGGCGCTAGTGGGCTTATTTTCCGGCGGAACACAACGGACTGAATTTACGATCGCTGTGTCAATTAATTCGAGGTTGTCGTCTGCTCTTTCTTCGAAGGTGCCTCGGGCAAAACCGAATTTTTTTAAAGTAGAATAAAGCAATTGCCCCGCATAATCGCCGGTAAATGGGCGTCCGGTTCGGTTCGCTCCGCGCAGTCCAGGAGCAAGTCCAATGATCAAGAGGCGTGTTGTAGTTTCTCCTTTATAGGGGAAAAACGGATTCACTGGCGCATTGTGCCAATTTGGCTCTTTTACACGCCATTCAGAAACAAATCTATGCAAGCGCGGGCATAAATCGCAATTTTTGGGTGGCTCTGGGCAAAGCGGTGTTGATTGGTTGTTCATGGTGATGGGGTTGATCACTTTTCGTAAAGTTCCTTGTTGAGTTATCTATGCGGTAGGTTAAGCTATTGTACAGATAAACCACACTATAGCATAATTTAGGAATAAGGCCATTGCCAGATTATTTGGCAAGGAAGTGGCTTTATCTGTGATTCATTATGTGAATGGGATGTTACTTTAATGGACGTAATCGAACTTAATATTGTAAGAACACTCGCGATAACTTGTTGTTGTGGTTGCTTTTTTTGATGAACTTTTGCATTGTGAAGGTGCAATTTTAGTGAGGAGGAGTTGTGTCAGTGATGGCGTGATTTTCGTAAGTTTTCAAAAGTATTATCGATAGTTTTTTTTGGCGAAAAATATTGATGCTTGTGTTGTTTTTCTTGTGTTTTGTTTTGATTGTTGTATATACAGGAGCAGGCATGGAATTTTAAAATCTTTGAGGAAGAGGCGCAGATGGCTCGTGTAACGGTAGAGGATTGTATTGATAAAGTCGATAACCGCTTTGAGCTGGTGCTTCTGGCGGGACATCGGGCGCGTCAGATATCGCAGGGTGCACAGATTACGGTTGATCGTGATAATGATAAGAATCCTGTTGTTGCTTTGCGTGAAATAGCCGAAGAAACGCTGTCACCTGCAGATTTGAAGGAAGATCTAATTCATTCACTGCAGAAGCATGTGGAGGTTGATGAGCCAGAGGTGGCAAATGAGTTTGTTTCTCACTCAGGCGAAGCGGGGGGTGTTTTAGGCTCTTCGTCGGAAGAAGGGGGTGGATCGTTTGATCACATGTCTGAGGAAGATTTGTTAGCAGGTATTGAAGGGCTGGTCGTTCCAGAGAAGAGTGACGATTATTGATCCTGTAGATTGTGCTCCAAGAGTTAGCGCGTATCATTTTGCGGGGGGTGCTTTTCCTGTTTTGTATCGATAGTGTGTCCAATAAGGGGCGAACGGTGGCAATGTAAGGGATGTGCTTCTATGATGCGTCAGTGTGAGCTTGTTGGGCGTGTTCGGCGTTACAAGTCTGACGTCGATGAGGATTTGCTGAACAAGGCCTATGATTATGCGATGAGGAAGCATGGGCACCAGAAGCGTGCTTCGGGTGATCTTTATTTTTCCCACCCTTTGGAGGTTGCTGCTATCTTGACAGATATGCGGTTGGATGAGGCGACGATTGCCGTCGCGCTTTTGCATGACACAATTGAAGATACGAGCGCTACACGAATGGAGATTGATCAGCTTTTTGGGTCTGAAATTGGCAAATTGGTAGAGGGACTTACGAAGCTTAATAAGCTTGATTTTGTGTCAAAAAAGGCGGTGCAGGCAGAGAATCTACGGAAACTTTTTATAGCTATTTCTGACGATGTTCGCGTTCTTTTAGTAAAGCTTGCAGACCGCCTTCATAATATGCGAACCCTCGCTGTCATGCGCGATGATAAACGTCGGCGGATTGCTGAGGAAACAATGGACATTTATGCACCGCTTGCTGGTCGTATGGGCATGCAGGATATGCGTGAAGAATTGGAAGAACTTGCCTTTTTTTATTTAAATCCTGAAGGTTATAACGCCATTACAAAACGGCTTTCTGAATTATCAGAGCGCAGCCGTGATCTACTTTCGACAATTGAAAATGAGCTGGCTAAGCTTTTTTCTGAGAATGGGATTAAAGCTGATGTTAAGAGCCGTCAAAAAAAATCTTACTCAGTTTTTCGTAAAATGGAAAGCAAGGCGTTATCTTTCGAGCAGTTGTCTGATATTTTTGGATTCCGCGTAATCGTTGAGACAGTGGATGATTGTTATCGTGCGCTTGGTGTGATTCATACTACGTGGTCAATGGTTCCTGGTCGTTTCAAGGATTACATTTCTATACCGAAGCAAAACGATTATCGTTCTATTCATACGACAATTGTGGGTCCTTCAAGACAGCGCGTTGAGTTGCAGATTAGAACTGCTGCTATGGATGAAATCGCCGAATATGGCGTTGCAGCGCATTCCATTTACAAAGATCGTGGATCTAATTATTCAATTTCAAAGTTATCAAATGAAACTAAAGCGTATGCGTGGTTACGTCAGACAGTTCAGTCTTTATCAGATGGGGATAATCCGGAAGAGTTTTTAGAGCACACGAAGCTTGAGCTTTTTCAAGACCAAGTTTTTTGTTTCACCCCAAAAGGTCGGTTAATCGCTTTTCCGAAAGGTGCTACCCCTATCGATTTTGCTTATGCAGTTCATACTGATATTGGGAATTCTTGTGTAGGCGTGAAAATTAATGGCCATATCATGCCTTTAATGACCAAATTAAAAAATGGTGATGAAGTGGAGATCATATGTTCACAAGCTCAAATTCCTCCGGCGGCGTGGGAATTTCTTGTTGTGACGGGGAAAGCGCGTTCGGCCATTCGTAGAGCAACGCGTGCAGAAATACATAAGCAATATTCTGGTTTTGGATACCGTATTCTCGAACGTTCGTTTGAATATATAGGGAAACAATTTTCGAGGGATATTCTCGAACAAGTTTTGCCACGTTTGGCGCGCAAGGATATAGAGGATGTATTGGCAGCTGTCGGTCGCGGCGAATTGCCTTCTACTGATGTGGTTAAAGCGGTTTATCCTGATTACCAAGAGCAACGACGTGCGCTACAGAAATCCTCTTTCAAATCTGGAGAGGAAGGTTGGTTTAACATCGAAAATGCTCAAGGTATGATTTTTAAAGTTCCGGAAAATGAAAATAGTGTGATTGTAGAAAAAGAGCATCAATATAAAGCGCTGCCGATTAGGGGAACGCGAGGAGATGTTCCTGTCAGGTTTTCTCCTGAAGGAACTGTACCAGGAGATCGGATTGTTGGCATCATGCAACCAGGTGAAGGAATTGTAATTTATCCGATACAATCTTCAGCTTTGATGGAGTACGATGATCAGCTGGAGCGATGGATCGATGTACGCTGGGATATCGAGGCTCACACGAATGAACGTTTCCCGGCTCGGATGAGTGTTCTGGCTTTTAATAGTCCCGGTTCTCTGGCAGAAATTACCCGGGTTATTTCAGTAAATGATGCTAATATCCAAAACTTGTCTTTTGTGTGCACAGCACCAGATTTTACGGAGATTGTGATTGATGTGGAAGTTTGGGATTTGAAACATTTAAATCGTATTTTTTCTCAGTTAAAAGATGCGAGTTCTGTCAGTGCGGTGCATCGGATTTATGGGTAAAGAATGAAAGATTTTGCGATGAATACACAAGATGTAATTGATATTTTTAGGCAAGCGGACGCTATTATGGAAGGTCATTTTATTTTAACATCAGGTCGCCACAGTGCTGTTTATATGCAAAAGGCGAAGGTATTTATGCATGCTGGTCTGACAGAGAGATTATGCCGTGGGTTAGCTGAAAAAATTAAAAAGTGTGTCGATGGTAAAATTGATTATGTGGTTGGTCCTGCAGTTGGTGGCCTCATTCCATCTTACGAGACGTCACGTCATCTTGGTGTACCTTCTCTTTGGGTAGAGCGCGTGGGCGGCGTGTTTCAGTTGCGTCGCTTTGAAATTGAGAAACAAGCGCGGGTTGTTGTTATCGAGGATATCGTAACGACGGGACTTTCTATTCGCGAGACGATCGAGGCTCTGGTTGCAGTAGGGGCGGATGTAGTAGCGAGTGCTTGTATTCTTGATCGTTCCGGCGGTAATGTTGATGTTGGAATTCCGCTGATTGCACTTGCTGAATATGAAGTAGCGTCTTATGCAAGTGACTCGCTGCCTGCTGATCTCGTCGCGATTCCAGCGATAAAGCCAGGAAGTCGGGGTATTTAAGATGCTTAATATCTTTATATTTTTTTGTTTTTGTGCAAAAAACTTGCTGCGGTTCACAAGAAACACGCAGCTTGTTTTGTTTTCATAAGATATGTATTGAGAGCCACATGCTTTTTCGTCATCAAGAATCAAAAGCGTTTGCGAAGCGTATACGGGGTTTGTTTTGCCTGCATCGTTCGTCGTTATCTCGCTCGTTTCGTTATATGTATAAGCGTATTCTGCGTATATCTTCAACACCGCACAAAGTAGCATTGGGTTTTTCTATTGGCATTTTTTTGGCTTGTTCACCCTTCTTTGGGGTACACATGATCTTGGCGGTATTTTTTTCTTGGATGTTGCGTGGAAATTTTGCAGCGGCAATTTTTGGGACTGTTTTTTCTAATCCGCTCACGTTTTTGTTCATCGTTACGGTGGATTATAAGATAGGCTATTTATGTTTATCGTTTTTTAGCGATGTAAGTGAGATTTCTCTTTCTCAGGTTCGTGCTCTTTTTTATGGTCTAACGTTTTCGAATGTATCTATACTTTTTAGAGATGCGTGGAATTCGATTATGATGCCGATGATTTTAGGAGGAACTATTTTGGGTTTTATTTTGGGTAGTTTTTCTTATGTCGGTGTTTACAGAGCAATAACCCGTTTTCAAAAAAAACGACGTCAAAAGATTATGAAAAGGAGGCGTTTGTTGCAAGAAAATTGGAGTAGTATTTATGATCGTCGGTCTTGGTAGTGATTTGATTGATATAAGGCGCATCGAAAAAGTATTAATTCGCCATGGTGACCGATTTGTTCAACGTGTTTTTACAGATATGGAGCAGAAAAAGTCTGAAAGAGTTCAGAAAAAATCTCCTTTTTATGCCAAAAGATTTGCTGCTAAAGAAGCATGTGCTAAAGCTCTTGGAACGGGAATCGCTTACGGTGTGAGCTGGAAAGACATGGGGGTTATTAATCTACCGTCTGGCAAACCAGTTATGAAGTTAGAGGATCGCGCGCAAATGTATTTGGAAAAGTTGTTGCTCCCTAATTACGACGCCGTCGTCCATCTTAGTTTGACGGACGATTTTCCTTGGGCGCAGGCTTTTGTCGTTATCGAGGCACTCCCACGTTGCGGGTAGGTGTTGTGGGAGGTGTCGTTTGAGCAATATGATAAAAAATGAGTTATATCTGTGATGAGAAGGTGGTCTGTTATGGTCAAAGAAGAGAAAATGCATAAAAAAGAAGAAAAAGGTGGGATTCTTGAATTTATTTTCGTTTTGATACAGGCATTGCTTTTAGCTGCTCTTATTCGGACGCTTTTTTTTCAGCCTTTCAGCATTCCTTCTGGTTCAATGCGTCCCACTTTGCTGGTAGGGGATTACTTGTTTGTTTCTAAGTATGCATATGGATATTCTCATTTTTCTATACCTTTTTCTCCTCCTATTTTTTCTGGACGTATCTGGGCATCTCAGCCAAAGCGGGGAGATGTTGTAGTTTTCCGTTTGCCGAGTAATTCGGATATTGATTACATAAAACGCGTTGTTGGGTTACCGGGGGACCGCGTACAAGTTCGTCAGGGCGTCCTTTATATAAATGATGAGGCTGTTCCACGTCGCTTCATGGGGCAGGTTAATAATCCTGATATAACGGAAGTTAATCATCCAGTTGATGTTTATCGTGAGACAATGCCTAATGGTGTTAGTTATGATACGCTTGATTTAGGTTTTTTTCCGCAAGTTGATGAAACAAAAGTTTTTGAAGTTCCTTTAGGTCATTATTTCGTAATGGGTGATAATCGTGATAATTCGGATGATAGCCGTTTAGATGTGGGTTATGTTCCGGAGGAAAATCTTGTCGGCCGAGCAAGTTTTGTCTTCTTCTCTATCAGTAATGGCTCGAGTGCTTGGCAAATTTGGCGTTGGCCATTTGATGTGCGTTGGAATCGCTTGTTCTCTTTTATTAATACCGTTCATGATTTGCCGCTTGATAAGCAAGGGATCAACGATGAGTCGTTCAGTAACTGATCAACTAGAGAAGTTGACGGGCCACCATTTCAAGGATGAAAATAGATTAAAAAATGCGTTGACGCATTCTAGTGTGCAGGATTTGGAACAAGGAAATTATGAGCGGCTAGAGTTTTTGGGTGATCGAGTTCTTGGGATTCTGATTGCAGAGATGTTGTATCGGTTTTTTCCGCAGGCGAGTGAAGGTGAGCTATCAGTGCGCTTAAATGGTTTGGTAAATGCGCAGACATGTGCTGATGTCGCGCGAGAGATGGGCTTGCCTGATATGATCCGTGTAGGTTTTGAAATGAGGAATTTAGAAGGCCGTCGACTTACAAATATGTACGCTGACGTGGTTGAGGCTCTAATTGCTGTAATGTATCTCGATGGAGGGTTGGAAAGCGTTCGCCCTTTTATAAAAAAATATTGGCAAAATCGAGCAAGACGAATGGAGGCCGGTCGTCGTGATGCTAAGACGGAATTGCAAGAATGGGCTCATGCGCAGGGTAATGTGCAGCCGCATTATCGTGTTATAGATCGTTATGGTCCAGATCATGACCCTGTTTTTGTAGTTGAGGCGAATGTTCCCGGTTTTTCATCAGAGATTGGACGGGGAAGTTCTAAGCGGTATGCCGAAAGAATGGCAGCTGAGAAAATTTTGCGACGCGAAGGTGTGTGGCAAGTCAAAGGAAAAGATGATCATGGATGACGTTATAAAGACGCGTTCTGGTTTTGTCGCGCTTATTGGGCTGCCTAATGCTGGTAAATCGACACTTGTTAATCAACTTGTTGGAACCAAGGTTTCAATTGTAACGCATAAAGTGCAAACAACACGGACTTTGATTCGTGGTATTGTTATTCATGATGATGCACAAATCGTATTGATAGATACACCGGGTGTTTTTCGCCCTCACAAGCGGTTAGAGCATGCTATGGTGTCTGCTGCTTGGAGTGGCGCTAAGGGTGCTGATGTCCTTTTAATTTTAGTTGATGCTCAGACTGGTCTTTCGGACGAGATTTATATGATGTTAGATGTCGTAAAAAATATTAAACAAGACAAGATCCTCGTCCTCAATAAGGTTGATTCTGTTGCTAAGTCATCTCTTTTAGCGTTAACTGAGAAACTTAACGAACGAGTGTTTTTTTTGCAGACATTTATGATTTCAGCTTTGAATGGTTCTGGGTGCGGGGACTTACTCCGCGCGCTGAGCATGATGATGCAGAGGGGACCGTGGTATTACCCAGAGGATCAAATTTCGGATATGCCTATGCGTCAGCTTGCTGCTGAGATTACGCGTGAAAAGCTTTTTCTTCGTCTGCATGATGAACTTCCTTATTTTTCGACGGTTGAGACAGAGAATTGGGAAGAGCGTCCGGATGGTTCGGTTAAAATTAATCAAGTTATTTATGTAGAGCGAGACAGTCAGAAAAAGATTATTTTAGGAGCGAAGGGTGGTACAATTAAATCAATTGGTCAGGCAGCACGCAGAGAATTAATGGAAATTATGGATAAAAAGGTCCACCTTTTTCTTTTTGTAAAGGTTCGTGATAGTTGGGATACTGATCCGGAGCGTTACCGTGAAATGGGATTGGACTTTTTTAAATAAAGTGTAATGAAATGGAAGGAACAGGCCGTCGTTCTTGGCGCACGTAGATATGGTGAAACGAGCGCCATCCTTGAGGTTATGACACGTCAGCATGGTCGCTGTATGGGGATGGTAAAAGGGGGGCGTTCGCGTCGTATGACGGCCCTTCTTCAGCCTGGAAATTTTGTGGAGGCTGAGTGGTGGGCGCGTCTGGACGAACATTTGGGAGTTTTTCGGATTGAAGCACTAGATTTAAATGCTGCGCGATTCATTTCTTCCCCGGAAGCTCTTTACGCTTTACAGTTGATGGCCTGCCATCTTCGTCTTCTTCCAGAGCGTGATCCTCATCCCGCTTTGTACGATATTTTATATTTTTTTGTGCAGAATTTTTGTGAACTGTTTGTAAATGCGGATTTGCTTGTACGTTTTGAGATGCGGCTTCTTGAAGAATTAGGATTTGGCCTTGACTTGTCTCGTTGTGCTGCGACGGGTCGGAAGGAAAGACTTTGTTACGTATCACCAAAGTCAGGGCGCGCTGTATGTGAAGAAGCGGGGCATATTTGGAGAAAAAAACTTTTGATTTTACCGCAGTTTCTTGTGCAAAAAACTGTTCGTCCTACTAATTTTGATGATATAATAAATGGCTTCATTCTAACGGGTTTTTTTTTAATGCGGCATGTCTGGGAACCGCGGGGAGTAAAGCCGCCGTCGGTGCGTGTGAGTTTTATACAATTGCTTGAGAGGCGGTTTGGTGGCGGTTTGGTGCGCGATCGTTAGTTTGCTGGTTTTATGAAAGTACGAATAGAATAAAAAGATGCGGGTTTTGAGAACAATTGCTGAAGTGCGTTGCTGTATAGCAGAGGAACGGCGTTTAGGGTTTTCGATCGGGTTTGTTCCAACTATGGGGGCGTTGCACGATGGTCACCTCGCATTAGTACAGCGAGCAGGAGAAATGTGCGATCGGGTACTGGTTTCTATTTTTGTTAATCCTAAGCAATTTGGTCCTCATGAGGATTTTGATAAATATCCGAGGGATTTGGTGGGGGATTGCTCTCTGTTAAAAAAAGAGGGTGTTGAATATGTTTTTGCACCTTCTGCGGAAGAAATATGGCCGTCGGGAAATGAAACAATTGTAAAAGTGGAGAAGCTGTCGTGTGTTTTGATGGGGCAATTACGTCCGGGGCATTTTTGCGGCGTGACGAGTGTCGTTGCTAAGCTTTTTAACATTGTTCAGCCAGATAGGGCTTTTTTTGGGGAAAAAGATTTTCAGCAGCTTACGATTATTCGCCGTATGGTTGAGGATTTGGCTTTTCCTATTGAGATTATTGGAGTACCAACTTTACGTGAAGAGGATGGTTTAGCAAGTTCTTCGCGTAATCGATTTTTGACCCCTGGAGATCGTAAAGCTGCAAAAATCATTCCTGAAAGCGGTAAAGCTGCTGAAAATCTTTATCGCCAAGGTGAGCGGTCGATTAACAAATTATGCCAAACTGTTCGTAGTATTTTGCAACAAGAGCCGCGTGCAGTCGTTGAAGCAGTGGATTTGCTAGATATGAGGACTTTGTCTGTGATTGAAGGACAACTGGAAGGACCGGCAGTTTTATTACTAACTGTTCGCTTTGGTGAGGTTAGGCTTATTGATCAATATATATTGCAATAGAAGGTTTGAAAATGAGTATACGTAACACTGTAAAGCGTGTCACTGCTTCTGAAATACGATCAAAAAAGGGGAAAGAACCGATTGTCTCTCTAACATCCTATCAGGCCTATACTGCACGGATCGCCGATCCATATTGCGATTTCCTTTTGGTTGGTGATAGTGTTGGTATGGTTGTGCACGGGTTTGATACGACGCTTCCTGTTAATTTAGATATGATGATTTTGCATGGGAGGGCGGTTGTTCTTGGATCTCAAAGGGCGCTTGTAGTTGTTGATATGCCTTTTGGCTCTTACGAAGGAAGTCGAGAGCAGGCTTTTTCTAGTGCGTCGCGTATTCTTGCAGAAACAAGGTGCGGAGCGGTTAAGCTTGAGGGTGGTATTCATGTGGCCGAGACGATAGATTTTTTGTGTAAGCGCGGTATTCCAGTTATGGGGCACGTTGGACTCACTCCACAAGCGGTAAATAGCTTCGGTGGTTTTAAGACACAAGGGCGCGAGGAGGAGGAGTGGGAAAAGATTCTGAATGACGGAGTGGCGGTTGAAGAAGCGGGTGCTTTTGCTGTTGTTGTGGAAGGGGTCGTAGAACCTTTGGCAGCGAGTCTTACCGAGAAGCTTTCTATTCCTACTATTGGCATTGGCGCTTCTAATCAGTGTGATGGGCAGATATTGGTCATGGAAGATATGCTGGGTTATAATGCTCATGTGCCGAAGTTTGTGCGTCGTTATGGCTCTCTTGGACAAGCGGCAGAGACTGCGATTAGGAATTATGCAGGCGATGTTAGATCACGCGCTTTTCCGGCAGACACAGAGGTTTATAAGTGAAAATAAAGCTTGTCGCGCACAAAATTTCCATGGGAGGTATTTTTCATTAAGCGTTGGCGATCAGCATTTTCCTTCTAGTTCATTTTTCTTATGAACAGATTGCGGTGCCGTTTTGTTGTGCGCCGCTCTGCCTTTTACAGTAGATTGTAGAGAATATTCGAATTCATGGTTGTGTTTGATTTTTTTTACTCTGAGCTACAATTTTCTGTGGAGGGCAGAATTTGTGGATAAAATGAAATGATGAGGTGGTTGTAGAAGAAGCTCTCGTTGTGATTGTTCCAGGCGAAGGTGAGTGGGGATAGAAGGTGGCTAAAAACATTTATGTATCGTGTTTTTTCATTTTAGCGGTTAAGGTGTAGGTGGAAAGCAAAAAATTGGTACATCCTCCATTGATATCATTAAAGCGGAGCAGAAAGGTCTCTTCGGCTTTCTGTGGGGGTTCTGGTCGTGTTCGAATTTGTTTGATAAAATGATTTTAAGGGTCAGAGTGGTGTGGTTTTTTTGGGGAAATCCGGCCGGAGTCGTGGTTTCGTGGAATGCAGCAATATGGTTAGCGTATTTGGTGATCTTGGGAGTTTTTGAGCAAAGGGTAATGGGAAAAGAAAAGCGCGTAATAGCTTTTCTTTGTGTGTTTTCGGGCTAATACGGTCTTTTTATGATGGCTTTAAAGGATGAAATTATGTAACCAATAATGCATATTCTGTTGCATTGCGGGGTGTAGCGTGGGGGTGCGTTCGTTGCTTCGGGATTGTGGAAAAAGCTTTTAAAATATTTACTCTACAAAAAGCTGGTGTTGTAAGATAGAGTGAATATGCTCCCCTCGTGTTTGGTTATTCCAACGCTCAATGCACAAAAGTCTGGGGGTGATATTTTTAATTTCGATATTTGAAGAATGGGGGTTCGATAGATGTAACCGCCAGCTCGGAAAAAGTTTTCTGCCGCGCATGGTTTCTTCGTTTGGTACAATTCGGAATAGGCCCATTAATTGGTTTCTACAGTGCTTCCGGGAAAGGTAAAATCCATATTTTCAGCGATGCTTATTGTTACAGGGGAATCTTTTACTGTAAATGTGCTATTAGTATCCATAGCGTCTTTGATATGATCAATACGCATTAAAGCTAGGGCCTCGTTTGCAACACATGTTCCTAAATGACCGAACACTTTACCTCCTGCTTCAACACTGGATTCTGGGGCCAATTCATGTAGCCCTCTCACTATCAAGATACGTCGGCGCGCTGCGTGACGGTGATGCATTCGTGAAATAACTTCTTGTCCTATATAACAACCTTTGTTGAATACTATTCCACCAATCTGATCATAGTTAATGTCGTGAGGGAAAACCTTTCCTATTTCGTAATCTTGGCCGCTTTCTGCAATTGCATAACGGATACGCAATCGATTCCAATCATCGTGATGTGCATGGGAAAAAAAGGGCATTTTTCCGTATGTTCGTAATATTTTTTCTTTTTCAGGGAATCGCTTATCAATGAAGCTTGAGATATAACTTGAAGTATCTATTTTATTGTTTAAAAAAATCGTTATAACCTCTTGCATTGGTTGTGTAATTTCTACTTTTTTATGTAATTTGTAAAGAAGAAGACGCTTGTAGAGGGTATCAGCTAAAGATGAAGCGATATCAATCAAATAGCCACCGTCTATTCTGCTGATAAGAAAATCAGCGGTAACTTTTCCTTGTGGAGATAAAAGAGCTCCGGGAAAAATTTCTTGCGGGCCGATTTTTTTTACATCTGTTGTAATGAGTACTTGCAGAAAATGTGTTGCTTCTTCACCTGTAATTTTGATAATTCTCCGGTTTTTTAAGCAAACGGCATTTTGTTTTTCGCTCATGGTTATTGCCTTTCTTCGCAAAGTTACATAATCGGTAGAATGGATATGTAAGGAGCACGGTCATGTTTAAAACATTTGATACAATTTTTAAAGGCGCGACGCTCGTGAATCACGATGGAAGCAGTAAACGTGATGTCGGTGTCATAAATGGCCGTATTGCTGAAATTGGCGATCTTACACGTGGATCTGCTGGCGAGGTGATTGATTGTACAGGGCTCCATATTTTACCGGGGATTATCGACAGCCAAGTTCATTTTCGCGAGCCAGGTAGTGAGCATAAAGAGGATTTAGAAAGTGGCTCATATTCTGCTGTTTTGGGGGGCGTTACTTCGGTGTTTGAAATGCCTAATACCAACCCATTGACTACATCAGAGGAAGCATTGGCCGATAAGGTTAAACGTGGACTTCATCGGATGCATTGTGACTTTGCGTTTTGGATTGGAGGGACGCGTGAAAACGCGCATGAATTGGCCGAATTAGAAAGGCTCCCTGGCGCTGCGGGAATAAAGGTGTTTATGGGATCTTCTACAGGGGATCTCTTGGTCGATGATGATGAAAGTGTGCGCCTAATCCTGAAAAACACACGCCGTCGCGCTGCTTTTCATTCTGAAGATGAAACAAGGCTTAATGAGCGAAAAATGTTGCGCATCGAAGGAGATGCTTCGTCGCACCCACTTTGGCGTGATGAAGTTGCTGCACTAAAGTGTACGAGACGTTTGGTTAAAATTGCGCATGAAACGAAGGCTCGCATCCACGTGCTACATCTTTCTACAGAGGAAGAGATTGATTTTTTGAAAAATCATAAGGATATAGCAACAATTGAGGTTACTCAGCATCATTTGACTTTAACTGCTGATGATTATCAGCGATTTGGTACATTAATTCAGATGAATCCTCCTATCCGTGAGAGTCGTCACCGTGAGTCTCTTTGGTACGGTGTCCAGCAGGGTATTGTCGATATTTTAGGTTCGGATCATGCTCCACATACGCTTGAAGAAAAATATAAGACCTATCCTTCTTCTCCTTCGGGTATGACGGGTGTGCAGACGACAGCAGCAATTATGCTTACACATGTAAATACAGGAAAGATATCTATTGAACGTTTTGTTGATCTTACTTCACATGGTCCTAGTCGTGTTTTTGGCATAAGTTGCAAGGGGCGTGTTGCTGTTGGATATGATGCTGACTTGACCATTGTTGATCTTAAGCGGGAAGGGATTATTACCAATGCATTGATTGGTTCACGCGCAGGTTGGACGCCGTATGATGGAAAAAATGTTAAAGGCTGGCCTGTTGGAACTATTGTCCGTGGTATGCGGGTTATGTGGGAAGGTGAAATTGTAACACCTGCACGGGGCGAGCCCATCAAATTTATGGAAGCTTTGGCGTGACCAAATTAAAGCTGATGGAGCGGCTATAGGGTTGTGAATGTAAAAGGTGCTTGTGGCGATGTCATTCATAGATACGAGTGCGTTGAGGGGTTTCTCTCTCGTGGTTAAGGTGATCTTGTCTATACGGGGTTTTCAGATTGTTCCATTCGCCTTTTGTTTCAGGAGTATTCGCAATATAAACTGGGAGCTTGGCGATTATCACGGGCTAATTTCTCGGATTTAAGAGGAGATTCTCGGATAATATTCTGCCCTCTTTGATGTATCTTTGGCTTGCTTCAGCTGCTGATTGCGTGCAATCATGGTAGCTTTCTGAAAAAGCACGATAAGCTTCGTTAAATGCTTGATAGAAATAGGCAAGTCTTTTTGGGGCTGGTTTTTCTGTTTCAATCAATGTTTTCATGTAATTATGCCATCGATTTGTTGGGATACCGCAAAGATTCTGGAGATAATGCAAGGAACCTAGAATTTCTGCGAGTCGTAGCAATTTTGTATCATACAGCGGACGATGCTGCGAAAAAGTTGGCGTTGTGGTTAAAAGAAATGTAAGAATAGTAACACTAATTAACATTTTACGCATTTAATATTCCCCTTTAATAAACAGTTTCTGCTTGATCTTATAGATAGGGTGGATTCGTTATTAAACACATGTTGAAGATGGCGCGAACACCATTACACTGTCAGTAGTGAACCTTTTTATGAGCTCATAGTGTGCGAATAACGCAGGGATGCCTAAACTTTGTCTTCATTTTCTGCGCGAATTTATTTTTCACGTGAGTGTGTATTGTATTTACGCAGCAAAAGTCTCCTCTATGAAAAGTTTTGTTATCGATAAAAGCGTATGACCTAATCAATAGAATGCTATTTTTCAATTTAAATTAGACAAAATGGTATTATTTTTATGGATGGATGATAAACGGTAGGTGCGATATGTATGCAGAACAAAGTAAGGTAACTACGAAATTGTTTACACAGAATATAAAAACTTTTGACCTAAATTCCCCTGATACGATAAACCTTGGATGATACCTACCTATAAAGAGCAGCGATTGGTATTTCTGGCGGAGTATGATTATGAAGGAATTGCGGTTTTATAATACGCTTACACGTAAAAAAGAAAATTTCACACCGATAGACGCTAATAAAGTACGTCTTTATGTTTGTGGTCCAACAGTTTACGATTATGCTCACATAGGAAACGCACGTCCTATAGTCGTTTTTGATGTTTTATTTCGCTTACTGCGTCATGTGTATGGAAGTAATCATGTTGTATACGCTCGTAATATTACAGATGTGGACGATAAAATTAATGCACGCGCGGCTTGCGAATATCCTGAATTGTCACTTAATGATGCCATCCGCAAATTAACTGAGCGTACGTATTTTCAATTTCAACAGGACACAGTGGCGCTCGGCTGTTTACCACCGACTAGTCAGCCGCGTGCGACGGATCATTTAGACGAGATGCGCTCTTTCATTGAAAGGCTGCTTGAAAGGGGACACGCTTATAAAGCAGAAAATCATATATTGTTTTCTGTGAGCAGTATGAAGCGACACCCTCATTACGGTGCATTTGCAAGGCGCCCGTTAGATGAAATGAGGGCAGGTGCGCGCGTTGATGTTGCTTCTTACAAGAGAGAAGAGATGGATTTTGTTTTGTGGAAGCCCTCTGAAGAAGGAGAGCCGGGTTGGGCATCTCCAGCAGGGATTCCTGTTTTAGGGCGTCCAGGTTGGCATATTGAATGTTCTGCAATGTCTATGGCGAAGCTCTTAATTCCCTACGGGGGCGGTTTGGCCTGTGATGATCTGAGAGCAAATATTTTTGATATTCACGGTGGCGGAAGCGATTTGATTTTTCCTCATCATGAAAATGAAATTGCACAAAGTTGTGCGGCTTTTGGAACTGACCGGATGGCTAATTTTTGGATGCATAACGGCTTTTTGCAAATCGAAGGCAAAAAAATGTCTAAAAGTCTCGGAAATTTTATCACTATTCGTTCTATTTTAGAAAGTGATTTTCTTGAATTTAGTGAGGGTTTAACCGATAAAATAAAACAAAATTGGGCCGGTTTATCTATGCGTTTTTCGATGTTACAGACGCATTATCGTGAACCACTAAACTGGACAGTTCAGCGTTTATCACGGTCCAGCGGCGAGCTTTATCGTTGGTATAAGTTACTTCGTCGTAAGAGGGAGTGTTTTGAGAAGCATAAAATTATTGATAATTTTTTTGTTAGTACATTAAGTGATGATCTTAATACTCCGAATGCGATAGCTGTTTTGCGTAAATTTTACAAAGAAGGGAACACTGCAGCTCTCGCGAGCGGGATGAGTTTATTGGGATTATTGCGTCAAGAATGGGTTAAAGAACTAGAGTGTCCATTATTTATGAAAAAAACTTCTCTTGACAAAAAAAATATTGATCGACGCATTGCCGAAAGGTTGCAGTTTATCCATAATAAAGAGTGGGCGGCTGCTGATGCAATTCGTGATGAACTTTCTGTTGAGGGGGTCTCGTTAAAGGATAAAAAAGATCCACAGACTGGTGAGCGCGTGACTGTGTGGGAGATAAAGGGGTCGTAGTCTGCGGTGTGGTGGCTATCCCAAGGAGCGGTAGGCTTTTGGGGTTTTCGTGTTGTCGCCGGTTCTTCTTGTATTCGTTTTGTATCTGTCTCCGGTTTTTGGCAGTTGCGGGAGGGGCGGTGGTTTTGGACAGATTTCGCTGGGTTATTCCGTGAGGAATTTTTGGTGATGGTATTGTTAAGAGAAATATTGTAGGCTAGAGTCTCGGTGGGCGCTTAGTTGTTTTTTGCCCTGTTTGTTTAGGATTTTGCGAGCTTTTTGGTACTGTGTCCCTCACTTCACTGATGGGTTCCCGTCGGTTTTGGGCAGTGTGTTCGTGCTTTCGATGTGCGAAGTGCGAGATCAAGCTCTTGAGGAGCGGCGACGGTTGTCTTGCTATTTTAAAGGAAAGGAAGAGGGACCGCTGCTCTCGTGATATAGTGGTTTTCGAATGAGAGTTCCAGATGTATCGGTAAATTAGGAAAGTAGCTTTAGGTATAATCGAGAAAAAGCATGTAGTGATCGAGGATTTTTCCATAGAAAAATGGCGTGAGGACGCAAAACAAAATGATGATTTTGTTGTAGATTGTTTCTTATTCCTTTTTTGAAACGCTTTAATTTTCTAAGGAGGGCACGCGCGGTTTGCTAAAAGCGTGTGATGTGAAAGAGGCGATATGACCTGCAAAAAGCTGCAGGGGGCTCCGTTGGGCCTATTGGATGTATCGACAAAAAAGTAAGGATTTTATGAAACAAAATACAACGATAAAAACTGTATCATCAGATACAGGTCAGGTTTTTCGCACACTTTATAATTTGTTGCCTTATATGTGGCCTGCAGATCGGCGCGATCTAAAAATGCGCGTTATGTGGGCGGTATTTTATCTTATTTTAGCAAAACTCGTTCTCGTATCTGTACCGTATTTTTTCAAATATGCTACAGATTCAATTGGTGCAAGCTTTAAGCTATCTACGTGGTTATTGTCCAGTTGGGTTGCATCCGTGATGCTCATTTTGGCGTATAATGCTGCACGCGTCGTTCAAGCCGGATTAAATCAGTTACGCGATTCTCTTTTTGCAAGCGTTGGTCAATATGCTATCCGGAACTTGGCTTATAAGACTTTTGTGCACATTCACGGGTTGTCTTTGCGGTTTCATTTGGAAAGGCGGACAGGTGGGCTTTCTCGTGTAATTGAACGGGGTACAAAGGGAATTGAATCTATAGTCAGATTTTCAATTCTAAATACAGCACCGACAGTTTTAGAATTTGTCCTGACAGCGCTCGTATTTTACATAAATTATGGGTGGCGCTATTTCCTCATAATTGTTGTAACAGTTGGTTCGTATACTTGGTTTACGATTAAGGCGAGTGATTGGCGCATCAGTATTCGAGAAAAAATGAATACTGCGGATACTGAGGCTAATACGCGCGCTGTTGATTCTCTCTTAAATTTTGAAACAGTTAAATATTTTGGCAATGAAACTCTGGAAGCTCGTCGGTTTGATTCTTCTATGGCGGATTATGAAAAAGCTGCTACGAAGACTTGGACATCGTTGAGTTGGCTTAATTTTGGTCAGTCCCTGATTTTTAGTATTGGGATGACTATTTTAATGTTGATGTCGGCATATGAAGTTTTTCATGGGACACAGACTTTGGGAGATTTCGTTTTTATTAATGCGCTTTTAATGCAGATTTCTATGCCGCTAAATTTTATTGGTTCGGTTTATCGCGAGATTCGACAGGGGTTAACTGATATCGAGGCGATGTTCGATCTTTTGGACGTTAAGCAAGAAATTGTTGATAAATTAGATGCAAAACCATTGGTTGTAGGTTCCGGTACAATCCGGTTTAACAAGGTGAGTTTTGCATATGATCCAGCACGCCAAATTCTCAAAGGTATTGATTTTGAAGTTCCCGGGGGGAAAACAGTTGCGATTGTTGGTCCATCGGGATCCGGTAAATCAACTATCTCTCGGTTGCTTTTCCGATTTTATGACGTTGATGAAGGAAAAATTACGATTGATGGGCAGGATATCAGAGACGTAACTCAAAAAAGTCTGCGTGAGGCCATTGGTATGGTGCCACAGGATACAGTCTTGTTTAATGGTACAATTGCGTACAATATTCGTTATGGGCGCCCGAATGCTACAGATGAAGAGATGTACTACGCTGCTAAAATGGCACAGCTATCTGAGTTTATCGACAAGCTTCCGGATGGTTTTCAGTCTATGGTGGGTGAACGTGGACTGAAATTATCAGGCGGTGAAAAACAACGCGTAGCTATTGCACGGACATTGCTAAAGGCTCCCCCTCTTCTTATCTTAGATGAGGCAACAGCGGCTCTTGATACTGCGACGGAGCAAGAGATTCAACAAGCACTGGATGCTATGAGTCGGGGGCGCACGACGTTGATCATCGCTCACCGTTTATCTACTGTCATTAATGCTGACGAAATATTAGTTCTCAAAAACGGGCATATTATTGAAAGAGGGACACATGCTAGGCTTTTAAATAAGAAGGGGTTATACGCTTCAATGTGGAATAAACAGCTAGAAGCGTCGCAGGCTGAAGAAAAATTACGTAAAATGCGTGAAGAAGACGAATTGGGTGTTGTTAATCGTAAAGAAGAACGCGCTGATTGATGCAGTCGACCTTGTGTATACTGGAATAGTTGGTCTAATACGCGACGGGGGAAGAAGAGAAGTTTATTACTTGTTGAGTTGTGAATAGGAAATTAAATGAGTATTCTACGATCTATCCATAACGGCTTTGTGCCAATTCATAAAGAAGGTTACCCTTTTATTATAGCGTTTTTCGCTATTTCGCTCGTTCTTGGTTGGGTATGGGGTCCTTTATTTTGGTGTGGTCTTGTTTTAACGATGTGGTGTATATATTTTTTCCGCGACCCGCATCGTGTGGTACCTTTGAATCCAAGTTGGATTATGTCCCCCGCTGATGGGCGTATTTCTTTCGTCGAGCCATGTATTCCACCCGAGGAATTGGGATTAGGTAAGGAGAAAATGGTCCGCGTTTCTGTGTTTATGGATATTTTTTCGTGTCATATCAATCGTATTCCCATAAATGGCACGATAGAGTCCATTGCTTATCATCCGGGTTGTTTTGCCAATATTGAACTTGATAAGGCTAGCAAGTATAATGAGCGAAATGGGATAGTGATTGATAGCAAATACGGCAAAATTGGTGTGGTTCAGATAGCGGGCATGATAGCCAGGCGGATTGTTTGCTGGTCTCAGGAGGATGACTCTGTTGTTTCTGGGCAGCGTTTTGGGATGATTCGTTTTGGTTCTCGCCTTGATATTTACATTCCGATGGGGGTTAAGTTGTACGTTGCCGTTGGTCAGACGGCTGTCGCCGGAGAGACAATTTTAGGTTCTTTTGATGATCAAAGTACGGTAACTGGTTTCAGATTTGATTAGGTTGAATAATGAGAATTTTTTCGCTATTTTCTTCGTTTAATCCTGAAGGGCAGCATGATGATGTTGCGCGGCGGCGTTCTCTTACGTCAATGCGGTATGTCATTCCTAATATTATTACCATTTTAGCGATTTGTGCGGGGATGAGTAGTGTACGTTTGGCTTTTGAGCATCGCTACGAGGCCGCTATTTTGATGGTATTTTTGGCGGCAGTTTTGGATTGTGCTGATGGAAGAATCGCTCGTTTAATGAACGGTAGTTCATCATTTGGAGCTCAGATGGATTCTCTTGCCGATGTTGTTAATTTTGGTGTAGCGCCTGCGCTCATCATTTATTCTTTCATTTTGGCTCAGGTCCATCAAGTTGGCTGGATCGCGTCGCTCGTTTATTGTGTTGCTTGTTGTTTAAGATTAGCTCGCTTCAACGTGATGCTGGATAACGCTGATGTACCTAAGTGGCAAGGTAACTACTTCGTCGGCGTTCCTGCACCAGCTGGGGCGTTGTTGCTTTTATTGCCTATTTATTTGAGAGCTATTGGTTTGACTCCGAGTTGGAGGTGGGCATTGTTTTTCAGCCTCTATACCGTGGTCATAGCTTTTCTTTTTGTTAGCCGCCTGCCGGTATGGAATGCGAAATCAATTGATCAAAATTTGAGGCGGGATATTATTATACCGTTTATGCTCATTATTGTTATTTACGTCGGTTTCTTGGCAACTTATACGTGGCATACCTTATTGATTACAGCGATTAGCTATATGATATTTCTTCCCTGTAGTTTCGTGGCTTATAATAAACGAGCTGCTTTGGAAGAAAAAAACATTGACAATCAACTCACTGAAAAAACGTAAAATTTTTAGTTTTTGATCCGAAAAATGCCTGGCTGAGAGCGTTGACTAACACGGTGCATGATAATTCATAAACTGGTTTTTGTGGACATCAAAGAGTTTTCCCGTTTCTTTTAAATTAGGCGATGATAGAAATATTATTCTTTTTGCAACTTCTCGAGGTAAGGGCAGGGTTGTAGGGTCCTCGTTAGGCAGAGCTTGCGCACGCATGGCGGTGCGTGTTGCTCCTGGGTTGACGCAATTAACTTTTATATTGGTTTGTTTGACTTCTTCTGCCCAGCAGCGAGCAACGATTTCTAAGGCAGCCTTAGAAGCTGCATAAGGTCCCCAAGAAGCGCGTGCAAGATGTGCAACGCTTGATGACAATAGAATGGCTCGTCCAGCGTCAGATCTGTGCAATAAGGGGTCAACCGCTTTTATCAAACGCCATTGGCTAAAAAGGTTTATTTGAAAAACGTCTTCAAAGATCGTGCTGTCGATATCAGCTATTTTTGAAAGTCTTCCGAGGATTCCCGCATTTGCCACCATAATATCAAGTTTGCTCCATTGCTCAGCAATAGAGACGCCGAGAGCATCAATATCTTCCATGAAATGTAAATCAAGTGGAACGAGTGTTGCAGAAGCACCCCTTTTTTGGATTTGGCTTTCAAGTTCAGTCAAGCCGCTAATTGTGCGTGCAATGGCAATGATGTGAGCACCACGTTCTGCTAACTCTAATGCTAAATGATAACCAATTCCTCTTGAAGCTCCTGTGACAAGTGCAACGCGTCCTTGAAGGCTAAAGTCAGTTTTTTTCATCATTAATCTCTTGTTTTAAGAACAGATGATTGGGGAATATTGTGGGTATTTTCCCGATCAACGAGGTATGTAGGATAGTCTCCTGTAAAATAATGGTCAGTAAATTGCGGGGCGGCATTGTTTCGTTTTTGTCCCGTTACAGCAAGATACAAACCGTCTGTTGAGAGAAACTTTAGCGAATCGGCTCCAACAAAATCACACATGGACTTTAAATCTGGATATTTGTTGGCCAAAAGGTTTTCGATCTTGGGTGTATCAATACCATAAAAATCGGGGTAAAAAATCATAGGGCTAGAAATACGCATATGAACCTCTTTTGCGCCTGCGTCTCGAAGCATTTGTACAATTTTGACGGATGTTGTTCCACGTACAATAGAATCATCAATCAAAATGACACGCTTTCCTTCGATAACTGAGCGGTTAGCAGAGTGCTTTAACTTCACCCCAAACGCGCGAATTTGTTGTGTCGGTTCAATAAAAGTACGGCCAACATAGTGGTTACGAATGATGCCAAGCTCAAAGGGAATTCCAATTTCTTGTGCGTAGCCAACTGCTGAAGGTGTTCCACCATCGGGCACGGGGACCACAACATCACCCTCACAGGGTGCTTCTCGCGCTAAATGGGTTCCCATATTTTTACGTACTGCGTACACACTACGCCCCCCAACTATTGAATCGGGTCGAGCAAAATAAACATACTCAAAAATACAAAGCCTCTCTGGCTTTTCTGCTCCTTGTTTTATGACTTTTTTAGTAATTTCTCCGTTTTTTTGTATTTCACATACGATAATTTCTCCGTTTTTAACGTCACGGACGTATTTTGCTCCTATGATGTCTAGTGCACAGGTTTCGGAACAGAAGATAGGTTTTCCATCGAGTTCTCCCATTACAAGTGGACGAATTCCAGTCGGATCACGTGCAGCAATGAGCTTGGTTCGTGTTAATGCTAGCATGGCATATCCACCTTCTACTTGCCGAATGGCGTCGACAAAGCGGTCGGATGAAGATTCATAGCGCGAACGGGCGATGAGGTGAAGAAAAACTTCTGAGTCTGATGTTGATTGGCAGATAGCACCAGAAGCGATGAGTTCACGACGTAATGTAAGACCGTTTGTGAGGTTTCCGTTATGAGCAATCGCAATACCCCCGGCTTTTAATTCGGCAAAAAGAGGCTGCACATTACGTAATGCTACTTCTCCAGTTGTGGAGTAACGGGTGTGTCCGATAGCGCGATCTCCCGGTAAGCGAGAAAGAGTCGCGGGATTGGTGTAGTGGTCACCGACAAGGCCCAAATGTTTTTCTTGGTGAAACATTTTATCATGATATGAAACAATTCCGGCTGCTTCCTGCCCTCGGTGTTGAAGTGCATGGAGACCTAGGGCTGTTAATGTTGCTGCGTCTTTATGCCCAAGAATACCAAAAACTCCACACTCTTCATGAAGAGTATCGTCGTTCAGTGAAAACTCTTGAAAAGGAGTATCGCTTTTCATCATCGTATTCTTTCTATCATGATATGATAAATTATTGACATTCTGTATTATTTATTATTTGAATCTTTTTCCCAATAAATAATAGGTTATCTTTGGTTTTGTTGGGGTATATGTTTTTGAGAGCGACTATCATTTATGTCGTCTCTTTTAAAAAATTGTTCTGCTTTTTCAAATACATAGTCAAAATTTTTGGGAAGAACATTTAAAACTTTTGTGCCCAATAAGTCCAATGTTGGTCTCGTTTTTGCGTTTTTTAGCCAGTCAGATTGTTGTTCAGGTTTAATAAGTGCATCAAGAAGCAACATGCCAATAACTACAATCAATAAACCACGAAGTGCTCCAAAAATAAAACCAATACTACGGTCAAGTATGCCAATTCGACTATCAATGATATAATCAGAAATTCTCATTGTAATAATAGAAGTAATAATCAGAATAATAACAAAAAGCGTGGTTAATGTAACGATTAATGCAATCATTTTATTAGAGATATACTGCTCAGAGAAGGGTAATACGGGCTTGAAGAAAAATAATGTAGCAATAGCTGCGATCACCCAAGAAACTAAAGATAACACTTCACGTGAAAATCCTCTAAGCATGGCAAGAAGGGCAGATAATAAGACGATTACTACAACAACTCCGTCAAGGATAGTTATGATCATTTGTTTATTCCTTGTGCGTAAAATTGTATTCTGTTCGAATAAGTACGCAAGTATATCTAGGTTACGCTATTTTTTGTGCTTATAGCAGGTATCTTTTGCACTTTGTACAATTTTTTCGGTATTGTTATGTGTGCAGAGCAGTTTGTTTTTTTTCTGCGGCAATGGTGGCGATTAATTCGGTGAGGTTGGAGAATGTTTTTTGTTGAAAGTTTTGCGATTTCACTATTTTTGCTGTCGCTATAGGTTCAACAGACCCTCGAAAGCCGAGTTTCTTTGCTTCGTAAATGCGTTGTCCTGAGTGCGCTACAGCGCGGATGTCACCTGAGAGTCCTATTTCACCGAAATATATACAATCAGTGGGGAGAGGGATGTTTGAAAGGGAAGATACTAAAGCTGCCGCAACAGCCATATCTGCTGCCGGCTCTGATATTCGATACCCGCCCGCAACGTTAAGATAAACATCATGCTTGCCGAATCGAATGTTGCAATGGGCTTCCAGGACGGCCAAAATCATTGAAAGGCGATTTCCATCCCATCCGACAACAGCGCGTCGCGGAGTTCCCAGTGATGAGGGAGAAACAAGCGCTTGGATCTCTACTAATATTGGGCGCGTTCCCTCCATTCCAGCAAAAACAGCAATACCTGATGCTTTTTCATTTCGTTCGCTCAAAAAAAGTTCAGATGGATTGGTCACTTCCCGTAATCCTTTATCAGACATTTCGAAAACGCCAATTTCATCGGTTGGCCCAAAGCGATTTTTAACAGTTCTGAGTATTCGATAATGGTGGGCACCTTCGCCTTCAAAGTAAAAAACGCCATCAACCATGTGCTCGACAACCCTAGGCCCGGCAATTTGTCCATCTTTTGTGACATGTCCCACAAGGATAACTGTTGCTCCCGTTTTTTTCGCAAATCTGATCATCGCTTGGGCGCTTATGCGCACTTGTGTAACTGTTCCAGGCGCTGAATCAGCTGCATCTGACCAGAGGGTTTGAATTGAATCAACAATAACCATATCAAGTTTTTTATGTTCGTTTAAGGTTGCAAGAATATCTTCAACATTCGTTTCGGCTGCTAGCTTGACCTCTGTATTTTCAACACCCAGCCTTTGCGCGCGTAAGCAAATTTGTGCAATAGATTCCTCGCCTGAAACATAGATGACGTGGTGCCCCTTTCTTGATAAAGCGGCTGCTGTTTGTGTTAGCAAAGTTGATTTTCCAATACCTGGATCGCCACCAACAAGCAGCGCTGATCCACAAACAAACCCCCCTCCTGTAATGCGATCAAGTTCAGCAATACCAGAATGGATGCGCGGGGTGTCTTCAATATTTTCAGAAAAAGATGTGAGTGTGACAATGCGTCCCTTACGAACATTTTGTGCAGGGCCACCGCCTATGCCGTTATTCGTGCTTTCTTCGGCGAGGGAGTTCCATTTTCCACAAGAGTTACATTTTCCAGCCCATCTTGAATGAACAGTACCACAGTTTTGGCAGATAAATTGTATACGGGAGCGTGCCATGAAAATTTAGCCAGTTTGTTCTGGAAGATATTTTTCGTCTGCCAAATCGCTAAAACGTGTAAAATCGGGTTGAAAAGCAAGCCTAATCAATCCAGTCGGACCGTGGCGCTGCTTTGCAATGATGATTTCGGCTTTTCCAAAAAGTTCTTCCATCTTACGCTGCCAAGTTTTGTGTTCATCAGTTCCCATTTTCGGTTCTTCGTTTTTGGAGTAATACACTTCGCGATACACGAAAAGAACTACATCTGCATCTTGTTCAATTGAGCCGGATTCGCGCAAATCCGAAAGTTGTGGGCGTTTGTCTACCCGATTTTCAACTTGGCGTGAAAGTTGCGAGAGAGCGATAATGGGGATATTTAATTCTTTGGCAAGTGCCTTCAATCCCATCGTAATTTCCGTAATTTCTTGGACGCGGTTTTCAGACGAACGCTTCGAGTTGCTTGTCATTAACTGTATATAATCAATAATCAATACATCTAGGCCACGTTGTCGTTTCAAACGCCGTGCACGAGCTGCTAACTGTGCAATAGATATTCCCCCCGTTTGATCGATATAGATTGGCAAATGTTGCAGGCGGTGCATTACGCCGACTATTTTTGAAAATTGATCTTCTGAAAGATTACCACGCCGAATATCAGAAGAAGAAAGCTCTGCTTGTTCAGAAATAATACGCGTTGCAAGTTGTTCTGATGACATTTCGAGTGAAAAGAAACCGACTATGCCTCCACCATTTTTTAATAAAGGATCATTTGTTTGAGTGCTATTGTAAGCGTTAGCAATATTAAAAGCAATATTGGTAGCGAGCGAGGTTTTCCCCATGCCAGGACGTCCAGCCAGGATAATCAAATCAGATGGTTGCAGTCCGCCCATTTGTTCATCAAGCGTTTTAATGCGAGTAGCTATCCCAGACAATCGTGAAGAACGCTTTTTTGCAGCGTTTGCCATATCAATAGCTTTTTTTACGGATACACTGAAGTTTTCGAATCCGCCACCGTATTTTCCTTTTTCCGCTAATTCAAATAAACGACGTTCGACGGTTTCAATCTGTTGTGCTGTCGTAAGTTCTACAGGAGCTTCGAAGGACGTGTTGACGACTTGGATCCCAAGATTAATTAGGGCTCGCCGAATGAAAAGATCGTAAATAACCCGTCCATAATCTTCAGCGTTAATAATCGTTACTGCTTCTTTTGCCAAACGGACGGCATAATTAAATACTGTGATATCTCCGATTTTTTCTTCGGCTGGAAGAAATGGCTTGATAGTAATTGGATTTGCTAGTTTTCCTTTTTCAATCATCCGAGATAAAATATCGTAGATTCTTTGATGCAATGGTTCAAAAAAGTGTTCCTGTTTTAGAAAATCCGCAACGAGGTCCAGCGCATCGTTGTTGATAAGAATTGCACCAAGCAACGCTTGTTCAGCTTCAATATTATGCGGGGGCTGTCTGAAAGAAGGAGAATCTTCTTTCTGTGAAGAGCTGAGATCGACGATACTTGTTTTTTGCATGGCATGTCTTCCAATCAGCGTGCATTAAAAAGTCAGGGTTAAAGATCTTTATTTATCTCGGATTAGAATATAATTTTAATTTTTACAATACTTTCGTTTTCCGCTGTCTGTTCAGTAGTTTCTACTACCCATACGTAATGCACTTTATCTCTATCTGTTATAATTCAAAATTTAAGAAAAATATTAGATCGATTTTTAAAGCTACTGCTTCCAGTCTCCTTAATGGGTGTTGAATTGTATTTTCATGTTATGTAACAAAGAATCAACATTTTCTGTCAATTATCCGATCTTTATGGTACATAGCACGGGGATACGGGATTTTTTTCTATAGTGTGTTTGGGATTGAAGTGGCCCTTCATCCGCGCGCTAATGGGGTGCTTTTAAGGCATTTGTCGCGCTGTTTTACCATATTTTCAGCACTCAACACTCTGATACAATACGCTGAAGAGGAAAGTATTTTCGCAAAGCTTTATTTTGGTCACCGCAACAAAGAAATACTCAGCTTCTGTAACTGAGTATTCTACGCGTATTGAATAGAGAAGTTGAAGACGAAAAAAGGTAAAAAGCAATTAAATTTTTTTATTCACGCTGTTTTCATCGTTACCATTTTCTTCTTCTGAGAGAAATTCTTCTTGATTTTCTGTCGACGAACTGCCCTGAGCATCGTATGTTGCTTCAATGGAGGTGAGATTTTCACCTTCTTCTTGACGCTTTGCTTCATTCTCTGAACGTGCAACGTTAACGGTAACAGAAACTTGAATTTCTGGGTGTAAGCGGATACTGACAGTGTGAAGCCCGATGGTTTTTATTGGGTGATTAAGCTCAACCTGATTGCGTCCAATAGAGAAGCCATTAGCTGTTATAATTCCAGAAATATCACGTGTCGATACAGATCCGTAAAGTTGCCCAGTTTCCCCAGCTGAGCGAACAACAATGAATGATTTACCATCAAGGTTTTCGGCAATTTTTTGTGCTTCACTCTTGAGTTCAAGATTGCGAGCTTCGAGTTGTGCACGCTGTATTTCAAAGTATTTTTTGTTAGCTTCATTTGCGCGCAAGGCTTTGCCTTGAGGCAAGAGGAAGTTGCGTGCATAACCGTCTTTAACTGAGACAATATCACCCATCTGACCGAGATGGGGGATACGTTCAAGTAAAATAATGTCCATAGTTTTTCCTTTCGAATAGTAAATTTAGTGAAATTTGTTATGTGACCGAAGATGGTATTGGATAGTTGACCAGATGCCCATTAATAGCGTCATGAAAAAAACAGGTGGTGCAAAAATAACGGTTAAAATGCTAATGTACACGAGGGATAGTATGACGATTCGACCATTCACGCCTTTTGTAATATCGTGGAGATATGCTAGACCACTGATTGACAAGGAAACAGTGTACGCGGTGGCGAAAGCGCGTGTGCTCAGGTTCAGAATGAAACCCAGTTCAATCATCGACGCTGCACAAACAAAAATGAAAATAGCAAGCCCAAGAATTGGAAGACGGAAAGTGTGTCCCCAATCGTCGGGAGGCCTCCTCAGCCATTTCATACGTTGTGCTGCTATCATGGAAAAATAGAGGTTACCGATAAGAAAAATTAAACTATAAACAGTCAAAGCAATAGCAGCCAAGGTGGCTGTGTGCGTCATTAAAAGCTCGCTAAAGGCAAGTATATCAGCTCCCTTTACAGATTGGGATTGTTGCACGGCTTGAATCATGTGCGCTGTGATTTTCTTTGCGATAACAGGTGTGGATGGATGAACTTGAATGTAGAAGCCGATGAGGCTCGATGTGAGAGCAATAAAGTTGGTTGAATGAAAAATGACAGATGATAACGGGTACCATATCAGTGTATCTTCTTTGTGCGATGGTCGTGCAAGTCCGAGGAGCCAGGAAGCATAGACGGCAGGAAGAAAAAATAACAACATAGAACCAAAACCAATATAAATGTTGGTGGTTATGATGAGGATGATGGTAGCACTGATTAAAGAAACGAAGCTAGCTAGCGTTCCCCAGCCGAAAGCAACAATAAAAATTGGAAGCGAAAGAAAGCAACAAAGAAAAAACGAGAAATAAGATGCGACGCCTGAAACGCCGATAACGGCCATACCGATAACAACAACAAACAACCCCGCCAGAACACCGGTTGTTACCTTGTAAGCATGAAAGTTTTCCATTTAACTGCTGTCCTGCTTTTGCAGTTAGAGGCGCTGTAACACCCCAACCTCTAGAATATTGTATACACTTCAAAGTACGTGAGCAACCAAAATACGTCACTGAACTAAAGAGAAGAGCAGCTGAAAAATTCTCCAACTGCACAATGTATATCTGATATCTTACTTTATAACGTATGGAAGTAAGCCAAGAAAACGGGCACGCTTGATAGCTTTAGCCAATTCACGCTGCTTTTTCTGACTGATGGCTGTAATCCGTGAAGGGACAATTTTTCCGCGTTCTGAAATGTAGCGCTGCAACAACTTGATGTCTTTATAATCGATCTTGGGAGCATTTGCACCTGAGAAAGGGCATATTTTCCGACGACGATGAAAAGGGCGACGCATTGCAGCTTGATTAGCATCAGTCATCATTCTACTCCTTCCGCAGTATTTTCACGCTGATAACGCTGATAGCGAGGGCGCTCTTCGTCTTGGCCAGCACTGCGATCAAGGCGTGAGAGCATAGGTGATTTCCCTTTTTCGTGCTTTTCTACGCGGATGGTCATATAACGCAAGATATCTTCGCTAATGCGCATTTGACGCTCAACTTCCGCAATCGCTGCGGCAGGTGCATCAATGTTAATCAGTACATAATGAGCTTTACGATTTTTACGAATACGATAAGCGAGGGAGCGGAGACCCCAATTTTCTACACGCCCAACCTTTCCACCGTGCGCTTCAATGACGTCCTTATATACACTCAGAAGTTCATCAACTTGCTGCGGCGCGATGTCCTGTCGGGCAAGAAACACATGTTCATAAAGAGCCATTGTTTTGCCTTTCTTCAATTAAATCCAACCGGTTTTAGCGCAAAGCCTCTGCGACTTGTCTTTTTGGGATATCCAAAGAAGAAATGGCGCGTTCACAATTAGAGACATTCGAGAGCGGAGACACGGGAGGTCGGAAGCATTATACTTCCTGCTTATCAGCCCTCCGTTCAACCCCCAGCCAAAATACCGGCAACGAACATCCGACATTTACAGCTTATCTTTTAAAATAGCAAGTTTATGTTCATAAAAAATGCAATTTATCAGGTTTTGGTACTTTTTTATACGCTTTAGCTTATACAGAGGGCTATAATGCAAAACCAAAAGATAAAGGAAATAAGGATGGATTTCATAGGCCACGTAGACACCGAACTTTTTGGAGTCCTTGCTAGAAACTCGCAGTCACGGGAGGTCTTTGCTTTCTTCGGTATTTTTTGTGCAAAGTTTCTAATTTACATCATCCCCATACACCTCTGTTTACTTTGGTTTTGTGGTGGAAATACGGAACGGCGTACAACGTTAAGTATTTGTGTGAGTATTTGTGCAGCTCTTTTTATAGGCTACCTTATTTCCTTTTTTTATTTTCGCCCACGTCCATTTATCTCAGGTTTGGCGCTGCCACTAATTGAGCATCGAGCAACAGCCTCTTTTCCTAGTAATCACGCTTTGACAGTTGTGTCTTATGCAGCGGGCCTTTACTTTTATCGGTACAGGGTTACCTTTAGATTCGCAGCCGTGTTTTTATGCCTCATTTGCTGGGCGCGTGTCTACGTTGGAGTACATTATCCCTTAGATGTTTTGGCTGGTGTAATTTTAGGAAGTTTCGTGAGTTGGGGTGTTATCCGATTTTTAGTGCCACATTTTCCTGAATTTTTATATCAAATTCCACCATTGAAATATAACTTCAAGGTAGATATTCGGTTCAAATGAGTTACTTTGTTCTGATTCTTATTCGTATGAGATCAAAAGAATTGATGCAATTGTGTAATTTAGGAGACGATTGATGGTGGCAGCATTTACCTTTCCAGGGCAGGGAAGCCAACTTGTCGGTATGGGAAAAGCGCTTGCAGAACAATTTGCTGCAGCGCGCATGGTTTTTGAGGAAGTGGATGATGCTCTAAGCGAAAAATTGTCAGATATCATTTTTGAAGGGCCAGTAGACGTTTTGACGTTAACAATGAATGCTCAACCAGCATTGATGGCTGTATCCATTGCGGTTGTCCGTGTAATGGAAGATCTGGGGCTCGATATAGAATCAAAGGTAAAATTTGTTGCTGGTCATTCTTTAGGTGAATATTCAGCCCTCTGTGCTGCCGGCACATTTGGCCTCACTGATACGGCAAGGCTTTTGCGGATTCGTGGAAATGCTATGCAGTCTGCTGTTGCTGTTGGCGAAGGGGCGATGGCCGCACTCATTGGTCTGGATGAGAATTGCGTTGAAGAAATTTGCAAAATTGTTTCAGGAAATGGGTTATGCCAGATCGCCAACGATAATGGTGGAAAGCAAATTGTTGTTTCAGGAAAAACAAAGGCAGTTGAAGCAGCAGTAGAGGTTGCATCGCAAAAAGGTGCTAAGCGTGCGATTCTTCTCCCGGTTTCTGCACCTTTTCATTCGGCCTTAATGCAGCCTGCTGCTGATATCATGAAGAGTTCGCTTTTGACTGTAGAGAAGAAGTCACCTATTGTTCCTCTGGTTGCAAATGTTTCAGCTGCTCCGGAGAGAGATCTAGAGCGTATTGTAGCACTTCTCGTTCATCAAGTTACTGGAAGGGTGCGGTGGCGCGAAACGATAGAGTGGATTGGTGCTAGTGGAGTCGATACGCTTTTTGAAATTGGTTCTGGGAAAGTATTAACGGGTTTAGCTCGTCGTATTAATAAAAACATAAATGGGTTGACGGTTGGAACTGCCGAAGAAATAGAAGCAGCACTAAGGGTGCTCGGCGCTTAACTTTGAGGAGGCTGAAAAATGTTTAAATTAACAGGTCGTAAAGCTCTTATTACGGGAGCATCGGGAGGGATCGGAGAAGCGATCGCACGTTCTTTTCACGCGCAAGGAGCAGTTATTGGTCTCCATGGAACGCGTGAAGACAAGCTCAAAGAAATCGCTGCTGACCTCGGAAAAGACGTCTTCGTCTTTCCGGCTGATCTTTCTGAGCGAGAATCTGTTAAGCAGTTGGCTGAGGTGGCAGAAAGGGAAATGGCCGGCGTCGATATCCTTGTGAATAACGCTGGGATTACACGAGACGGACTTTTTGTACGCATGCAAGACCACGACTGGGATGACGTTTTAGCAATCAACCTGACGGCTGCTTCAATGCTAACACGTGAATTAATACACTTTATGATGCGGCGGCGTTATGGACGGATTATTAACGTAACGTCTGTTGTGGGCGTTATTGGAAATCCTGGGCAAACGAATTATTCTGCTGCAAAAGCTGGTTTAATTGGGTTTTCTAAGGCGTTGGCACAAGAAATTGCATCGCGGAATGTTACCGTCAATTGTATTGCTCCGGGATTTATCAAGTCTGCGATGACTGATAAACTTAATGAAAAGCAAAAGGAAGGTATCATGGCCGCCATACCAATGAAGCGTATGGGAACGGGGGAAGAGATAGCCTGCGCGGCTGTCTACTTAGCGAGCAATGAGGCAGCATATGTGACAGGTCAAACGATGCATATTAATGGCGGTATGGCAATGATTTAAGTATTTGCTTCATTCCACATTGATTTATAGGTCGTATTATTTTAGTAATAACGAATGAAATAGAAAGGTACGTCTATTTTTTTTGAAATGGTGGGCGGTCAATGTATTATCTGAATATTAGGGTGTTTTGTTTTATAAAGGGTATGCACAAGATGTTTTAAATCACTGCAGACTTTTTTAAAGTAATGCATCTGTTGCTTTATTAGTTTATTAAATGGCCCGGTACAGTTAGTTAGTTATAGGAAAACAAATTTGAGGATTTCAACATGAGTGATACAGAAGAGCGCGTTAAAAAGATTATCGTGGAGCATCTTGGTGTTGATGCGGATAAGGTAGTGGAAAATGCAAGCTTTATCGATGATCTGGGAGCGGATAGCCTTGATACGGTCGAGCTCGTTATGGCTTTTGAAGAGGAGTTTGGCGTGGAAATCCCAGATGAGGCTGCTGAAACAATTTTTACCGTTGGTGATGCAGTAAAGTTCATTGATAAAGCTTCTGCTTAATGGCTGATGGTGGGAGCACGAGGTGCTTTGTCCGTATCGTTTGGGGTATGTTTCGAGAATGTATCCTCGGAGGGGGATTCTTGGTGCAAGGTTGAAAGTATGAGGCGTGTTGTTGTTACTGGTTTGGGACTAGTGTCTCCGTTGGCTGGTGATGTGGAGTGTAGTTGGAGACGGCTTCTTGAAGGGAGGAGCGGTGTTCGGCGTATTACTGAGTTTGATGTGTCTGACTTGCCGTGTCAAATTGCTGCGCGCGTCCCTTTGGGAGATGGAACGAACGGGACGTATAATGCGGATCTGTATATGGAGCCTAAAGAGCAGCGTAAGGTTGATGCTTTTATTGTGTATGCTATGGCTGCTGCTGATCAAGCTCTCGCCGATTCTGAGTGGTATCCAAAGAGTGATGAAGATCAAATTCGGACGGGCGTGTTGATTGGTTCGGGTATTGGTGGCATTGAAGGCATCGTTGAGGCTGGCTATACACTTCGTGACAAAGGTCCGCGGCGTGTTTCCCCTTTTTTTATTCCGGGGCGTTTAATTAATCTCGCTTCTGGCTATGTTTCTATCAAACATGGGTTACGTGGACCTAATCATTCAGTTGTAACAGCTTGCTCCACGGGCGCGCATGCAATTGGTGATGCGGCGCGCTTGGTTGCGCTTGGTGATGCAGATGTTATGGCAGCGGGGGGCACGGAATCTCCGATAAATCGGATATCCCTTGCTGGTTTTTCTGCTTGCCGAGCTCTTTCCACGAGTCGCAATAGTAATCCTGAGCAGGCGTCTCGCCCTTATGATGCTGATCGTGATGGTTTTGTCATGGGGGAGGGGGCTGCAGTTGTTATTTTAGAAGAGCTTGAGCACGCAAAAAAACGGGATGCGCGTATTTACGCTGAGGTTACCGGTTATGGTTTATCCGGTGACGCTTATCATATTACTGCTCCTTCTGAGAGTGGTGAAGGCGCAGAGCGCAGTATGATGGCAGCTCTCAAGCGTGCACGAGTAAATGTGAGCGACCTCGATTATATTAATGCCCATGGTACATCAACCATGGCTGATACCATAGAGTTGGCGGCTGTTGAGCGCGTTTTAGGAAATTATGCATCGCGGGTCTCTATGTCGTCGACGAAGTCATCTATAGGACATTTACTTGGTGCGGCGGGTGCAGCTGAGGCTGTTTTTTGTATCTTAGCTATACGGGATAATATAGCTCCGGCGACACTAAATCTTGATAATCCATCAATTGAAACGAAGATTGATCTTGTTCCCCACAGGCCACGTGAACGGAAAATTAATACGATTCTATCTAATTCTTTTGGATTTGGTGGGACGAATGCATCTTTGGTGATGCAGCGTTTTGAGGGATGACAGACATCTTTAATTATTTGCCTGCGCTTAGTTTTTTCTTTGTTTTAGAATTTTTCATAAAGTTTGAGCAAGAATTTAGAATTGTAGTACCTGAGGTTTTTGAGGCCAATAATTATGTCTGATATAGAGAACAAAAAATCATTAAAGGGTGCGGATGATTCCCTTCAAAATTGTGGAGCGGTCAATAACGATGCCATTCTAGCACATAAAAAACATAAAAAATCGTACATCGTGCGCAGTCCGTTGGTTATTCTTGGCCATTTTTTTTTGATGCTGTTGTTGGTCATTATTTTTGCTACGGGTATTCCTCTTTACATTGGAAAAAGCATTTTTGAAGGAGGAGGGCCCGCTGAAGAAGAGAGTGTTATTCTTATTTATCCCGGCACGGGAATCCGCGAAATTGCTTCATCGCTTGAAAAACGCGGTCTGATTCGATCGTCTGATATTTTTATTTATGGTGTTGGTTATCATCAAAAAACAACGCAGCTCAAGGCTGGTGAATATTTGATTCCAGCATACGCTTCGATGCAGGATATTATGGACATTATCGTGAGAGGGAAATCTATTGAATATACGTTCACAGTACCGGAAGGTTTGACGGTTCAACAAGTTTTCGATCGATTAGCTGTTAATGAGGTTTTGATTGGAGAGCTTCCGGAAGTGTTGCCCCCGGAAGGTAGTTTGATGACTGACACTGTTCGTTTTATTCGAGGCACAACACGCAAAGAGATCATAAAAAGATTGAGTGAAGGACAGGAAAAATTGGTCAATGCAATATGGGCCACTCGTTCGCCTGATTTGCCCATAAAATCTATCGATGAATTTGTTATACTAGCATCAATTGTGGAAAAAGAAACGGGGATTGCAGAAGAGAGGTCGAAGGTTGCCGCAGTATTTTATAATCGACTTTCCAGGCGTATGCGCCTTCAATCTGATCCGACAGTAATTTATGGCCTCTTTGGTGGAAAAGGAAAACCTACGGGTCGTGCGATTTATCGTTCTGATATTGAGACAGAAACACCATATAATACTTACAAAATTTATGGTTTGCCACCAACAGCAATTGCAAATCCAGGTCGGGATTCTCTGAAAGCGGTGGCACATTCACCGAGCAGTGATGCGCTTTATTTTGTTGCTGATGGTTCAGGAGGGCACGTTTTTTCTAGGACATTAGAAGAACATAATACGAATGTTCGAAAATGGCGTGCATTAAAGCGAGAACGTTAAGTCTTTCAATATAAAACATCGTCGGTGAAGTTTTAATACAAAATTTCAGAAAAAATTAAAAAAAAGCAGAGCGATACATGACATTATTTGATAGTGAATCAGGTGCTAAAAAAGCAAATCAGCGGCGCGGTTTTTTATTTGTTCTTTCTTCGCCTTCAGGCGCTGGTAAGTCAACTATTTCTCAATTACTTTTGGAAGATAGGAAATTGGAGCTTTCTGTGAGCATGACGACTCGGAAAAAACGCTCCAGTGAAGTGGATGGCCTGCATTATTATTTTATCTCCAAGGAAGAGTTTGAGCGTAAGCGTGACAGGGGTGAGTTCATTGAGTGGGCAGAAGTTCACGGAAATTATTACGGAACCTTACGTGAAAGTGTTGAAAGTGTGTTGAGTGCTGGTCGAGATATGCTATTCGATATTGATTATCAAGGTACAGAGCAGCTACAAAAAAAAATGCGCAGGGATGTTGTGTCTATTTTTATCCTTCCGCCATCGATGAAGGAGCTTGTTTCTCGTTTACGTAATAGAGCGGAAGATAGTCAGGATGTCATTGATCTGAGATTGAAGAATGCACGAAGAGAAATATTACATTGGTGCTCTTACGATTATATCGTTATTAATGAGGACCTAAATTTATCTGTTTCTCTCATTAAGTCGATTTATGAGGCAGAAACAATGAAGCGTGAGCGGTACCTGTTTTTACAATCTTTTATTGATGGGCTTGCTGCCGAAAAAATTAGCTGACACTCTTGCTATCAGTAAAAATTTTTGGATTTTTAAGGCACCAAATTGGCTAAAGCTACAAATTCAGAGATTGATAGTGTTTCGGCTCTACGTGTTCCTTCAATTTCTGCTTTTTTTAAAAGCTCTTCACCTCCTATGTTTTTAAAATTATGGCGAAGCATTTTTCGTCTTTGTTCGAAGGCAATTTTTGTGACAAAGCCTAGTTTTTGTTGGGAGCAGGCGAGAGGGTGCGCGCGCGGAATGATATGAACGATAGAGGAAGTCACTTTTGGTGTCGGTATAAAGGCTTGAGGAGGTACATCAAAAGCGATTTTAGCAACAGTTCTCCACCCTGCTAACACACTAAGGCGTCCGTAATGGGAAGACTTAGGTACTGCAATGATACGCTTCGCAACTTCACGCTGAAACATCAATGTCATAGATTCATAAAAAGGAGGCCACGGTTCGGTCAAAAGCCAATTTAACAAAAGCTGCGTTCCGATATTATAAGGAAGATTAGCGATAATACGTGGTTTTTCTTGGTGTGTATCAAAGAGCTTTGAAAAATCTTGTTTAAGCGCATCCTTACAAATGACCCTTAACTTTTGTGGGTAGCGTTTTTCTATATCTAATAGAGCTGGTAGGCAGCGTTTATCACGCTCTATCGCTGTCACAATTGCACCCTTTGCAAGCAAAGCGCGTGTGAGTCCTCCAGGTCCTGGGCCAATTTCGATTACAGGTTTTCCTCTTATATCTCCCGCTTGATTAGCAATTTTTGATGTTAAATTAAGGTCAAAAAGAAAATTTTGTCCCAAAGATTTATAAGCTTGCAATCCATATGTATCAATTACTTTACGAAGAGGAGGTAGGTCATCTATTAACATATTACAGAACTGTTTTTTACAAGTTTGTCCGCAAATTTAAGGGCAGCAATAAAGCTTTCAGGGGAAGCTACTCCCTGATTAGCAATATCAAAAGCAGTCCCGTGATCTGGAGAAGTTCGAATGAACGGTAGTCCAAGAGTGACATTGACAGTGGCGTCAAAGTCTAACGTTTTAATGGGAATAAGGGCTTGGTCGTGATACATACAGATAGCTACATCGTACGTTTTTCTTGCAAGTTCATGGAACATTGTATCAGCAGGGAATGGACCTACAATATTTAGTCCTTTATTTTTAAGATGTTCAACAGCAGGAGTAATAATTTCAATGTCTTCTTTTCCTATTGTGCCTTCTTCTCCGGCATGAGGATTAAGTCCTGCGACAGCCAATCTGGGTACGGTTATCCCGAACCGTGTTTTTAGATCGTTTTCAACAATGAGTGCGGTTTGAATGAGTAACTGACTTGTGAGGTACGAGGGAACTTGATTGAATGGGATATGGACAGTAACTGGTACTGTTTTTAATCTAGGGCCGGATAACATCATGACAGGATGATAGCGCTTGTTGGAAGCTCCACGGGCTAAATGGGCTAAAAACTCTGTATGACCTGGAAACTCAAATCCAGAATCATAGAGGACTTTTTTGGAAATAGGACAAGTTACAAGGGCACATGCACGGCCACTTTGTATGAGATGAACACCACGCTTAATTGCTTCAATGATTCCGGCGGCATTATCGGATGAAGGTAACCCTAATCGGTCACTTTGTCGGTTTTTTAATGGTATCACTGGAAGGGCTTTCTGGAAGTTTTTTGCAGGGTTATCCATACAGACAGAATCCACCTCGATACAGATACGCAAAAAACGAGCACGTGAACGGATGACATCCGGGTCGGCTAAAAGTACGAAAGGAGGAATACGACGTACAACGCGCAAACTCCACGCCTTTATAACTATTTCAGGGCCAATACCAGCAGGATCCCCACTACTAACGACGAGTGCGACCATTATGAATTTCGAATATGCGCTTCCCGCCGCAATTCCTTTAAATATTTTTTACCTAAGTTTTCAAGTTCTTGCAAGTTTCTTTGTTTATTATCCTGAATGGAAAACATAAGTCGAGAAACGTAATCATTCGAGACCCTCTTTACTTGACAAACGGCAAGCGCTTCGATGCCATAAGATGTTTCTCGTAAATTCGTCATTTTTCCAGCAGGTGTCGCGTGGAGGTCTTGTTCCCATCCCGTAGGAAGCTGAGGTTCCAAAAATTTCCCCAATTCACGTACAGTAACATCTAAAATACCTTTTGCTTGCTTTTTGGTATTTTTACATCCTCGAAAGTGCGTACGAAAATTGATAGCCTCTCTCCGGCGCTTTTCAAAAATTTCTGAGCGACGATGTGCTGGAATAACAAAAATAATTTGCTGCAGCGTATATTCGTTTGTCGAGGGTTTCACGCCCCCATTTTTCAATACCCTATGCACCGCTTCTTGCTCAGTAAGCGTGCCTGTTTCTGCTTGATAACGGGCGCTGACAAGACGCCCCCAACCTATTTGTCCACGAATGTAATCCTTAAAATGTTGTACTGTTATATCACTCTGGATTAAAATTTGACGGAGTTGATCGACAGTCATACGATTTTGTATCGCAAAATTTTCAAAAGCGCTATCGACTTCACTATCACTAACCTCGATATTACGGCGCTTTACTTCGATGTTCTTAAGGGCTTCGTCGATAAGCTCACTTTTGGCTTGTACAGGGAGATTCCCTCGTTTTTGCTGTAACTTTAGAAAAGCGATGCGTCTCTGAACATCGTAATTCGTGATGGGACTACCATTGACCGTCGTGATAACCGAAACTTGAGCAGAAACTTTCGGAACGAAAAAACCGTTTAAAAACAGACTGCCTACATTTAAAGCCGTAACACAAAACACAGCAGAAATGCGTTTTCTAAATTTGTCCATGTAAACGAGAACCTCGCATTGTTCGCAAAATCTTACTGACTAGCTGAAATATACATTCTTTTTTTATAAAAACAACGACAAATTAGGTTATTCGTATGTTATCCTTTTACGGATTTAATTTATCCTTTTTCCAATATCCGAGATTGTACGCAATGAAAGGGAAAAATTAAAATTTTGTAAAGGTTTTTTTCCTCCTAGATTATTCATTTGTTGATAGCTGAACGTTAATCCAAAACATTCGTCTGTGTAATTCAAACTAATCCCCCGCTTTGTGAATGTAGAAGATTCCAAATCATAGCCAGCGTTGCTGTTAATAGACCAATAAGAAGCTAGTTTAATTCCAGTTTCAAAAGAAATTTCTTGGCGCTTTTTTGTGTATCCATAATTAGGTCGGCTCGGAATGTAAGCATACTGTACGGCCGCCCAAAAATTGTGCCACTTTTTTGATGCTTCAATTTCGTTGCGGCGGATTTTTCCCGTCTTTTTGTCAAAGCGTCCGCGGGATTCCAAGGAAAAACCACTTTTGTTATTTGCACTGAACGTTGCAACGTAGTCTGAAAGCCTTGTTTCAAGACCGGAATGAGTTCCTACGTTAACAAGGTTTTTTTCTGCAAAAGAATTTTTTCCTGTGAGATGAAGGGACTGCCCAATAAGAGCATCAAACGACCAATTATTATTGAAGTTTCCGGAATATCTCAGCCCTATATTGGCTCTCACACCACCTTCTACACGGTCGTAACCAGAGAATTTGTTACGTTGAAATAGAGTGGTTGCGTCAAATATAAAACTTTGCGCGTCTTCATTAGGGACTCGTCCAATATGTTGTTCATTGTTTCGCAAAAAAAACTGCAGTTTCGGCTCTATGATATGCGAAGAGTTTCTGGATGTAATGAGAAGTGGATATCGTAGCTCCAAACCTGCGGTTGCCATGCCCCGTATGGTTGAATTGCATATGTTTGGTGAATAGCCACTCATTATGTAAGAGTCATGGTTTTTGCATGCATTTTTTGCGATGATATCCGTTCGAAAAGCCAGCATGGGGGTGAATATTAATCCACTGTGCGTAGCAAAGCGCTTTTTCCATTCCAACTCGTTTGTTAAACGGAAATTATTCCCGGAAATAGTGGAGAACTGAGTGCCATTATTAATGGGATTATCGTTCCGGACAATAGGATCAAAATCGGCGTGAGGACGATAAATTAATTGCATATTGCTATGAAAGGTAAGCAATCCGGTATAAACTGACCTATCTGGAGTAAAGGAATAATTAATATGGGGTAAGACCCAGGCTTGCTGAGAGGGATTTCTGTTATTGGCGTTATTTGATTCTATATCTTGAACCTTGAAATTGTAAAAGCGCATGTCGAAGTAGTTTTTATCTGCAAGGCCACTCAAATACAGCTGAGAAAGTTGTACGCGGTTGTTGTAGTTTTCAAGCTTATATGTGCGGCTAAAGTCTTTGTCAGATTGTGTGAGGACGTCCCATCCATAAACCCAGCGTGAATTAATGCGAAAATCGCCTTTTGTCGCTAACATATAACGATTTTTTTGCTGTGCATCGATCATGTCGTTATCAAAATGGTGAGGTTTGATTTGGTATATATGGGCAAAACGAATGTTATAATTACCTGTTTCGAAGTTTTGGCGCCATTCCCCTTCGGTTAAAAGTCCTTGCTTGGTATAAACGGTAGAAGATAAGGTGAAATCGTAATGAGGGGCGAGATTCCAAAAATAGGAATTTTTTATGCCCATACCTAAATGATCATTGTAAAAAAAGCGAGGCATGAGTATGCCGCTGGCGCGCCTCACTGTTGGATCATAAAGCTCAAAAGTTGGAAGATTTATAATTGGTGTGCCGAAAATTTCAAAACGGCTATTTTCAAATTGGATTTTTTTGATAGCGCTATTCCATATGATTTTCCTGGCTTTAATCTTCCATAGGACATCTCTGTTTTTTTTATAAGAGCAAGGCTCACACGCTGTGTAAGCAGCGTTATTGAAGATCATTATTTGGTTACGACTGCGTGTAGCGTTTGTTGCTGCAAAATGGATATTACTGACCGTGTCAATGTATAGGGAATTTACAGACCCTTCATCAAAATCTTTGGTCATGTTGATATGACTAGAGCGGATTTTATTACCGTTTTTTTGAATGATTTCGACATCATCATGGGCTATAATGCGCCCTGTTTTTTGGTTGTAAGTAACCTCTTTGGCGACGATTTTGTTGCCGTCATATTCGATTTGTACGTTGCCTCTAGCAGAAACAGTATTTGCGTCGCGATTGTAGATGAGCTCGTCTGCGGACAGCAAAAGGGGAGGGGATGGCTCGTGGATGGGGTTTTGTGCTAGTACGTAACGAGACGAGGAGAAACCCGACAGAAGGACGGCAATGCCCTTTAGGGTTGAGGCGCGGAGTTTTTTTATGGCTTTTTTATTTTTTTGCAATTTCATTTAGCCGTCCTCTTTATGAAGCAAAAAGGAAATTCCAAAAAATAATGCGATGGCGACTGGTGTCCAAGCAGCGATAATTGGTGGGATGTATCCAGCGTTACCGAAGGCCTGAACAAGGATGGATATGACGTAAAGCATAAACCCGGCAATTATGCCGCCGAGGAGAAGTGATCTAGATTGTCCGTGACGAGTAAAATTTAAAGATACTGTTGCTGCGATAAGAGTCATTGCCACAAGTAGCGCGGGCAGTGCGATTAATGATTGTAAATACATATCGAGGCTGTTGGCAGAATAACCGGATAAGCGTGCGGCCATAATTTTTTCCGGCAACTGATAAAATGGGATGGTTGTGGGATCCGCTAAGTATTCGGTCAAGAATTCAGGCTTCAGATTGGTTTTTATCCGTAATTCAGTAAATTTTTTAGGGAGGTGACCTACTTTGTAGATCACTCCATCAGTTAGCAACCAAGAATCGCTCGTTAGTACTGCTCTTTTTGTGTTAATCCAGTTTTTTACTGTTGCATCATCATTGTATTGTACGAAAGTTGCATCAATGAGAGAGAGTCCGTACCCTGTGATGTGCTTAGCGCCGATAGTTGTCCTGCCTGATGCTGTTCGTTGTGTTAACCACGGGATACGTGTATTTTTGGGAGATGTTAGTGCGCTGTTACTACGTAATTGAGTTGTCATTGTTTCTGCTTTAGAATAGCCCCATGTGGCGAGAGGATTGATGAAGAAAATTGAACATAATCCAAGAAGAAAAGCTCCAAAACAAACAGGCATGAGAAACTGCCACGCAGAAACACCTATTGAACGGGTCACGACAAGCTCAAATTTTCGATTAAATGAAGTTAATGTTACCATCGCAGAAAATAGCGCAATAAAGGGGACTATTCGTTGTATGATAAAAGGGATGTGCAGAAGTGAGATAAAAAATGCATTTTTCGTTGTATAATGAGGAAAGTAGCCAAGTCGACCAGAGTTTTCTGTGAAATCGATTAAAAAAACGAGAACAATAATACCCAGGAGAAAATAGCAGGTCACCTTTAGATAACGCACGAAAAAATACCGCCCAAGCGTCCAGCCAATCATGATAAATTACTCGACGAACGTTTGTGTTTTTGACACCTAAATTTATCCATCACTTTTGAGAAAGTAACTTGGACAGCCTCATTTAGTTTTTCAAAGATATTACGATTTGTCAGGAGCATGAAAAAGATCACTGCGCTCATTCCTATCGGTATGATATAAAGAAAAGGGACGTATGCAAGGTCATTTTTTACCTTTTCTGCAAAAAAGTATCCTATCCAATAAACTAAAAAAGAAAAGGAAATTGCAGAAAAATTTGCGGATGTGCGTGTTTGTCGGTGCGAGCTTGCGTCTCCTGCTGCTGCTATTGCGATTAATGCAAAAACAATAGGGTAAAGCCATGCTGTGAGTCTTCGATGAAACTCGGCTCTATATTGGAGCGGTTTCCGTTGGTAGTAGGGATCTTTTGGGTCTGGATTTAGAAGGTAAGAGAGAGTTCTATCTTTAGGGTAAAGGGTAGGCGCTCCATCATTGGGGATAAGATCACTTAAGCTAAAAACGTATGAGCTGAACTGGATAATTGAAGCGTTGCTATTTTGATGATTGATTCTCTCTATTTCTCCCCCATTAAGAAGCAAAAAATTTCCGCTCTCATCACTAACGATTGATGCTTTTGTTGCATAATAAAAAACGTCAGCTTTAGGATCTCGTTGGTCAGCAATAAAAAGGCGACCGATAGTTCCATCCGGGTTGCGTTCACCAATTTCTACGTAGAAATTATTCGTTAATTTTTTGAAACTGCCTTCACGAATAAAAACATTAATAAGGTCAGAATGAGCATTTGCTACCATTTTACGCATGTTAAGACGCGCCTGAGGAGTGATGAAGTTGGCTATAGAAAAGGACAAGCACGATGCGATAACAGCGAGGAGAAAAATAGGTTTCCAAATAGAGCTTTTAGGAAAACCAGCGGCACTTATGATAGTAAGCTCTGAATCTTGATTCATCGTTGAAAGAGTGGTTGTAATTGCGATCAATAATGCGAACGGGATGACAAGAAAAACGACAGAGGGAAGCAATGACAGTGAGAAATATAAAATTGTCAAGAATGTTTGTCTGCTCGTTGTAAGAAAGTCAATTTTCGCAAGGATCTGCACAGTCCAACTAATAGCAACTGCCATAATCATTACAGTGCTGAACAAAACAAAAACGCGCTTTAGGATGTATAATTCAATGATACGCATAAGCTCAAATAACATCCCTAATTTTCAGAATCTGAGATTCTATAATGTGTTAGGTTAACCAATACATCCAAATTGAACAATCGTACTTAGACCTTGCATATATTTACGAGGGTTATTTTCGCATAAGCAACAGAAAATGATCGGACAATTCCCACTCATTCTGCCATATATTGTATTATATTTTCAAGTGTGGTTTACGAAGTGACTAAGGGATAAAAATTTTTATTAATTTTCAGAATGATAGTTTTTCCTTTTGTTTTGTAATACGCATGAAATAACAGAAGGTATATAATTGGGAAAGAGGGATCATGTTCTGCGACGATTTCTTTTTGGTCAGGGGGGGGTGGGATTTTGTGGAAAAATGTTGGGTTCTTTCAATTTGTACAAGGGCTAAGAGGGTGGATATTCTTTTTTATCATTTAATGCTGTCAACGCTAGAAGATATTTTGCCAACACTTGTGGAACGGGCGTTGATGCGCTTTAGCAAAGTAACAATACAGTGCGTAAGCAAAGAACAATGCGAAGCTATAGATACGCGTTTATGGGTTTATTCTGATGAATCATTCATTGGGCACGGGACCGAAAGTGATAAACATCAAAATTTTCATCCCGTATTTCTTACCACAGGGCAAGATAATCCAAATAATTCAAAAATACGCTTTCTTACGGAAGGAGCTGTTTGCTCAAGCATTGATGCTTATCAGCGACTTGTAGTGATATTTGATGGTCGAAATGATGAGCAGTTGAGACTCGCTCGTGCACAGTGGAAAAAATATAAAACGGAGGATTATAATCTAACTTATTGGCAGCAAACTGAAGGTAGAAGTTGGAAAAAACAGACTTAATGTGCATGATATTTTTTGTTATGATATTTTTATTCACAATACGTATGGGAACACTGATTTAGCGTTTTTTGTTGCAAAGAGGGCTTGTAGGAAATCATCATTTTTAGAAAAAGTTAAAATTAAAAATGTAGCCCATGATAAAAAAAGTGGACAGAATGGTTGTAATCTTTGATCGATTTTTGCTTATTTCTTGGGCTGTGATGCTGTCCTTTTTTTGTGTTTCGTGGTTGGGTACAACACATATTTTATCAGAATTGTTTTCTATTGCTTATGTTAGCGGCGTCGCGGATGTTTTGTTCTTTCTTCTAAGTGCGTTGTTTGCTGGAATACTGTGGTGGAGCGTGCCTAGACCACTACCTTTAAAAATGAGATTGGCGGCATTTTTGCCGCCAGCGCTTGCTTTGTTTTTTTTCATTGTGTTTTAGTTAGATATTTCCTCATCCGTAAATCCAATGAAGCAAGCAAGAGAAATAAAAGAAGAAATGAGCAAATAGTAGCCAATATAAGAAATACCAAAGTGTTGTACTAGATACTCTGCGATATAAGGTGCAAGAGATCCACCTGCGATACCGGACAAGTTAAAAGTTACAGCAGATCCTGTATACCGAATTTCTGTTGGGTATGGTGAAGCCAAAACAGCACCGAGCGGACTGTATACCATTCCCATTAGCGATAGGCCAACGATAGAGATTGCAAAGATTCCTACGATTCCAAGATCCAATAAAGAAGGAATTGCGAGAGAATAGACGCCAATGATCATTGTGCTCCAAATTACCAAGGTTCTGCGCTTAATGCGATCAGCGAGTTTTCCAGTTATGATGGTAAAAATTATGCAAAAGACGGAACCGATTCCTTCTACAACGAGAGTTTGAGTATATGATAATCTCAGATGATTTGCTGAGTAATTTAGCAAATATACAGTAATCAGATAAAATAAAACAAATATGGTCATCCCACCGAATGTTCCCAAGAATAAGATTCGCGGACATTTTAGGAAGACGTCTATTATGGGTAACTTGGCGCGCTTCTTGTCTTGGATAGTTTTTTTGAATTCGGCAGTTTCATTAATTGAAAGACGAACACACAACCCAATGATCATGAGAATGACTGAAAAAATAAAAGGGATACGCCAACCCCATGCCAAAAGTTCATTGTGATCAAAGAAATATAGAAGGCATAGATAAACTATAATAGACAAAAACAAACCGATTGGAACACCTAATTGAGGGAACATTGCGTACCAACCGCGTTTTTCTGGTGGGGCGTTTTCTATCGCGAGCAGGACGGCTCCCCCCGTTTCACCCCCTAGTCCTATTCCTTGCCCAATACGGCACAACACTAAAAATAAAGGCGCCCACCAACCGACTGTTTCATAAGTAGGCAATACGCCAATGATAGCCGTTGATACACCCATTGTGAGAAGAGCTGCAATAAGCGTTGCTTTTCGTCCAATTTTATCTCCAAAATGCCCAAAAATGATTGATCCCAGCGGGCGTGCAAAAAATGCCGCTCCGAAAATGAGAAAAGATTGCAAAATAGCAAGTTGACTATTTTGGGCAGGAAAAAATAGGTAGGGAAATATGAGAGCTGCAGCGGTTCCAAAAACATAAAAATCGAAATATTCAATTGTTGGACCAATTAGGCTTGCAAATAAAACCCTGTGAGGAGAATTTCCTTTAGTCATATTTTGTTTTTCTGAGTTTATAGACATGAATAGAATGCCCTTTTAGTATGTAACAAATTAAATTGTGAAACTGACATCTTAACTATAAAAAATTCAGATTAGTGTCGAGTCAATAATATCATGATTCCAACACATTAAAGCAATTAAAAGGGCATGATTGGCACGGACAACTGTGACGCGAATGTGGCTGACTTTGGCGCGGTTGGGAGCGCTATTTTCAACGCTAATCGAGGCAAGACCTCAGTGAACAGCGAAACTCCTTAATTGGATGGTATTCTGTCGATCTATGACATCATTTTCGTCCGCTTGCAGCTTAACACGAATTCTACATTTTTTATTGTAAAGAATAAATTTTCTACTAATGATTGTATATAACTTTTAAAGAATATGTGCAATATTTAATCAGTTAGAATTCGATATTTAGCGTTTTGTTGAAGGTTTTTTCGTTTTAAGGAACATGGGACAGAGTGCTATTATATCTCTGTGTGCGTAACTTTATTTAAAATGATCAGTGAAAACAAGGTTGTACAGGTTTAGCTTTGAGCCAATGTTAGTCTTTGTGGTTGGTAATTTGCTTGCAAAGATTGCGATGGTAGATGAAGTAGCTTTATTGATAGAAAGGGTTAATGTTCGGTGGTGGACAAGTGGCCTAGAAAAAGCGGAAGGTTCTTGTAAATGGGGAGAGGTTGAGTTCATTGGATAAAGAATTCTATAGATGCTTTGATGACTTAAAAAGATTCGTTCAGTGGTTCGGGAAAAACGAGAATTATAATTGGGATAGATTAATGGGTGAAAAATGAGTGCTTCCCGCGGAGATTTATCACTTCAAGAGGAGCGTAGGCTGAAAATTATTTTCGAATAGTTTTAATGTACATTAAGCGCACATTATATGCATCTATTTTATGATTCAACCCAGCACACGGTGCTTATTTGCAAATGAAAAGGCGGTGAAGATGGTGTCAGAACAGTGCTTCGGAGGGGATGTGTGCTTTTTTGATATTGCGTTTCTTTCTATATTTTGCTAACCTCTCCTGGTTTATTGTTTTGCTTCTTCCACTTTATGGTGCATTTTCTGTATAATACCACTAAAAGTAGAAAGATGTTTCTTTCGTGCTCTTGCATTAGGTCAAGGGTTCAACGGAGTGGGGGAAGCAGTTTTTGATGATTTTAGACTGAAGATAGATTTTATGTACGAGTCGCGTTTGGTGTCTGTTCAAACGCACAGAGAGGGGAGATATGATCACACGACGTAACAGGTGGAAACTGGGCTGTTTGGCGCTTATGGCTGGCAGCTGCCTTGTGCGCTTTGCAGTTGCAAACAACAGGGATGCTCAGCCTTTTTTTCAGCTTTCGGGTTATGGTATGGGCAAGGATTTATTTCGTGAACGAAGTGGGGGCTTCAAAATTGGAGAACGTGCGAAGTTCGATGCGCTTAGAAATGACATTGCTATAAGAAAATTCGATGAACTAGGCCTTTTTGTAAAGAATGGTGATATTACGGTAGATGAATATCCAAGGGTATTTGTTAATGAAGCGCAGAATGAGGGTAAAATTGCCAGCTATGGCGCGCGAGAAGGGGAGACAGCGGAGCTTGATGATTCCGAATACATGACTGTTCATAGTGAAGGAACTCTAAACGGTCATACGTTACAGAATAATGGTAAAATTTATGTTTTAAATGATGGTCCGGTCGATAATCCTGGGCGTGCTACCAATACTAGGATTAGAGATGGTGGTACGATCTATGTTGATGAGGGAGGATTGAGTGAGACCACTGTAGTGGAAGATGGTGGACATGAGGTTATTTCGGCTTCAAAGGGAAAACAGGGTTTCTCGAGAGATTCTACGATTAATGAGGGAGGACAGCAAGTTGTCGAGAATGGGGGGAAGGTAGACGGAGCCAAAGTTTATGGTGGTGAGCAAATTGTCTCTGGAAGTGGCGATGTTGGGGGAAAAACTACAGAAAGTTCTGCTCTTAACACAGTGGTTTTTGGTCAGGGAAGTGTGGTTGGAAAACAGGAAGTGTATGATGGAGGGATAGTCCGGGATACGGAAATTAAGCGGGGCGGTGTACAACACGTCGCGAAAAAGGAGCAAAGTGCAGAAAGTGGTGGTTCTGCATTTGATACTAAAGTCTTCGGGGGCGGTGAGCAGAGTGTATTAGAAGGCGGGCAGGCTATTCGAACCATTTTGAGCGAGACCGCTATCCAGGAAATCCATGCCGGCGGTTCTGCACATGCTTTGACAATCAATGATGAAGCAAGATCATTTGTGCGCGCTGGCGCAATTCTGTCCGGAAAGACATTGGTAAATGGCTCTGGAAAAATCTATCTCGATGCTGGAGGCGATCAACACCGCACCACAGTGGAAGATATTGTCTTAAATGGAAAAGGTACAGAACTACATTCGGTTGCTTCTGGATCTGACGGGAAAAGCTCCTTGATCAAAAAATTAAGCGGCGAAGGCCGTGTCATCTTTGAATCCACAGGATCTGGCCCATATTACTCCCAGCTTCACGTCAATGATCTTTCCGGAAATCTACATTTTAAGTTCAACACCTCCGTCGCAGATAGTCGTGGCGATTATTTGCTGGTTGATAATGGTGAAGGTAATCATATGGTGAGCGTTTCCGATTCTGGATCCGAGATTACTGCTCGTTTTTCACAAACGCGTGATTTAATTACTGACAAAAGCGGCGGTGCTGATTTTACTCTAACAGATTTTTCGAATAAAAAAGTTAACGCTATCGATGGCGGGGTTTATATGTATAGTCTGGAGCAGAGGCCGGATGGAGCAGATGGAGATGGAAAGACCTGGTTCTTATCTATGGAACGAAACGGTGATGCTGAATCTTTAGCTACAGGTCTTGCAGTTCCAGGCTTAGAAAACGCTGGTTTAGGAAGTTCCACTGGGGGAGGTGTTGGTTCAGGGGGAGTGGTAACTCCTTCAACTGATGCAGTGTTGTCTACGGCAGTGGCTCCTGGACTCATTTTTAATAATGATTTGCAAATCGTTCGCCTTGGTAGGGGAATCCTGGATAGAAACAAAAGAAATGCTGCTTTCTGGACGTATGCTACTGGAAGCAGAGAACATATCGTTGCTGACTATACAAATTTTAAGCTCGGACAGGGAGGTGTAATATTGGGTGGTGACCAGTTGCACGAACTGGCGTACGGAGATTTATATTTTGGTGGTTTTGGAAGTTATGATCGGGCAGATGTCGTGCATACACGGGGTGGAGCCAGTGGTATAGATTCTTATGGCATTGGAACTTACATGACCTATTTTGACGATAGAGGATGGTACTTAGATGGTATTTTGAAATATAGTTATTATCAGAATGATCTGAGAGCTATTTCGACAAACGGTTTGGCTGTCCAAGGCGAATATAATCAATGGGCGATAGGTGGGTCGTTTGAGATAGGTGGTCGTTTTGAGATAGGTGGTCGTTTTGAGACAGTAAAAGATGTTTGGATGCAACCTTATGTCAGACTAACAGGGGTACGAGTTGAAGGTAAGGAGGTGAGGCTCTCCAATGGAATGTCAAGCGATATAAATCCCTTCGTTTCCGTCCGGGAAGAGGTTGGGCTGTTTGTAGGTCACGAGTTCACTAGTAATATGGGTACTCCGTTGACGGCCTATGTTACGGGGGCTTGGGTGCACGAAAGTGCGGATCATAATCATACGGTGATTAACAAACGGCATAAATTTGTGACTGATTTATCTGGCAGTGCAGGGAAACTGGGAGTTGGCTTAAGTGGTTTGGTCAACGATAAGTTGACTTTTTATGCGGAAGCTTCTTACCTTAAAGGGTCGAAGCTTAAACGATCGCTCCAAGCCAGTTTAGGTATACACTATAGTTTTGATTATCGTGATCTGACTAATTTCATTACACTGCATTTTAGGTAAGGACGAGGTTTTTATACTTAGAAAATACTTGTTGAGAATATAGTACTTTGGGGTATATATTTCCCAAGTGGTGTGTTTCTTAGTCATTATCAATACAAGCCTAAACTTTGCTTTTGAAGCAGAGTTTAGGTTTTTCTATTATTATGGATAAACTCGGAATATTGATTCGCGCATTTTCCACTAATTAGCTTGCCAGAAATTATCACTGATCGTTTGTCGATAAAATAAGATACATTATGTTAATATTGAACGTTGTATACGCATTCACAGGATTTTATTTCGATATAAGGGAGCGTAGAATATGCGACGTGGACATTTGTTAGGTTTGTCACTGCAAACTATTAGTCGTTGTTTTGCGCAAATTATAAGCGCGAATGAAGAAAAGGATATACTGCTGAAAAAATGGGAGGAATAGCGGGGATTGATGGTACAATAGCGAACAACATTAGTATGCTAAAAGGTTCAGCATTAATTACTTTTTTCAGCAGTGATGCAGAATTCTTGGGTAGTGTTGAGGGGCTTATTGGGAATAACGGGAATTTATAAATTATTACCATTGAAAGATGTGAGGTGCAGGTGGTTACGTGTGGGGGGAATGCGGTAGATACAGAATTTATGGTAAGCAGTTTGTTTTCGAGAAAAGTGGTTTTATAAACTTTTACGATGAGGTGGCCGAGTGTTTTGGCGTCACATCAGGGTGGTGGCCGTTGTCGTTTAGGTTTAATGTGTCCCTTATTGGTCAATCAAATTATTGAGCACGAGAGCGATCAGTCTTCACGTCTTCTACAAGCGGCTTGAAACATAAAGATTTCCGACTTTTCGACAAGTCCTCTATTGACGCAGTTCTATCTATGTTTGTGAGTTATTTGCTTATTTTTAACAATGAGTTGCAAATCGTCTATCTTGGTAGGGGAATTCTGGGTAGAAGCAAAAGAGATACTGCTGTTTGGATGCATATCATTGGAAGCAGAGGATATGCCGCTGCGGGCTATGCAGGTTTTAAGCTCGAACAGGGAAGCATAATGAACCGCTGGCCGGGTTGTGTACGGAGATTTATGTGTTTGTTTTCGGTTAAGGTTGGCACTTTGTATTTTTTCTGCGGGTGGGAAGTATGGTATTTCGGTGATGCTCTAGAGGAAAGTCCGTGTGCTTTTTGAATATTGCATTTTTAATTTTTTTTCGTTGAGTTGGGAGTTAAAGTACTCAATGCTTGCAAGGGAGGCGATGCGTTATAATGAATGGCAGCATTCGACGGTGTTTTTATTTTTGTTGAAGTCTTATGATCTATCATGCGATAATGAGAGTCCGTGCGGATTTTCGTATAGCCACTTGGCAAGTAGTCTGTGGCTCGCTATAGAACAGCCAGATAGATAATGTTTTAAAAATAAATAAGGGTAGTTAAATGGCTGTAGAACGCACTTTTTCGATGATTAAACCGGATGCAACACGTCGTAATTTGACGGGAGAAATTACAAAAATTCTCGAGAATGCGGGGTTGCGTGTTGTTGCGTCTAAGCGTGTGTGGATGAGTCAGCGTGATGCTGAGAGATTCTATGCTGTTCACAAAGAGCGTCCATTTTTTGATGAATTGGTGGAATTTATGTCTTCTGGCTCGACTGTTGTGCAAGTTTTAGAAGGCGAAAATGCGATAGCAAAAAACCGCGAAATAATGGGTGCTACGAATCCTGCGGATGCAAAAGAGGGAACGATTCGTAAGATGTATGCTTTGTCAATTGGAGAAAATTCCGTCCACGGTTCAGATGGTGCTGAAACTGCGAAAGCGGAAATTGCCTTTTGGTTTTCTGAGATGGAAATCGTTGGCTGATAAAAAAAATTAAAAAACTATAAAATCCCGAAACGTATCGTTTTGGGATTTATTTTATGGGGGCTATAAAAACTAAAGGTGCATGTAGGTATTTGCTGTTCACGCGATAACATGTTTTAATCCTGCGCGAAAATAATCCCATCCTGTCCACAACGTAAGGAGAGCTGATATCCACAGCATCGTAATGCCGAACTCTATTGTGTAGGGGAGAATTTTATTGCCGGCTGGCCCCGCTAAAAGAAAAATAATAGCTATCATCTGCACGAACGTTTTCCATTTTGCAAGGCGGGAGACGGGAACGCTGACTTTCAATTCAGTCAAATATTCACGCAATCCTGACACAAGAATCTCTCTGCAAAGAATGATGATAGCCGCCCATAGTGTCCATCCGGCGATAGTACTGTCTGCAGCGAGCAATAGCAAACAAGCGGATACAAGAAGTTTGTCTGCGATTGGGTCCAGCATGCGACCGATATTAGATGTCTGTTCCCAAATACGGGCAAGATAGCCATCAAGAAAATCAGTAATGGATGCAGCTATAAAAATGGAAACAGCAACCCAGCGTGCAATATCGCTGGATTGCAACCGCCCTTCTAGAAAAAAACAAGCGACAACCATTGGGACTGCTACAATCCGCGCATAGGTTAAAATATTAGGGAAAGAAAAAGTATGATTTTTCATAGAGCTGTTTTTAATTCTTAGTGGAATATAATTTACTTCATAAAGGTAACAAGGCAGAGACCGCGAAACAAGATTTATTTTTCGTTAAAGTGGTCATGAATTTTTTGTGCAATTTTGGCAGAGATTCCTGTAACTTTTGTTAAGTCCTTTATAGAAGCTCCAGCAACAAATTTAGCACTTCCAAAATGATGGAGTAAAGCGCGCTTCCTTGTTGCTCCAATGTTTTCGATTTCATCAAGTGGATTTTTGAATGTTTCTTTTTTTCGCTTTGTTCTGTGTGTCTCAATTGCAAAACGATGAGCTTCATCGCGTAAAAGTTGTAAAAAATAGAGGACAGGGTCATGTGGAGGGAGTGTAAAAGGCGAACAGCCTTTTATAAAAAAGCGTTCACGTCCTGCGTTTCGATTAGGACCTTTTGCTATTCCTACTACTGCAATGAGATTGTCTAATCCTAGTTCAGACAACATTGCATGAACACTGCTCGTTTGTCCTTCACCTCCATCGATTAGTATAAGATCTGGCCACACAGGAAAGTGATCATCATTTTTATTTTTTGTATCGTTGCCCCTATCGGGTAGTCCATGTTCTTTGATGAGACGTGAAAATCTTCGTTTAATAATTTCCTTCATCATGCCGAAATCATCGCCCGGAGTGATATCTGTTGAACGAATGTTGAATTTTCGATATTGATTTTTGGCAAATCCCATTTGACCCGCGACAATCATTGCTCCTACTGCGTTTGTTCCCATGATGTGTGAATTGTCATAGACTTCTATTCGGCGTGGGGTGTAGGGAAGTTGGAGTGTTTTTTCGATGCTTTGAAGTAGTTTTTTTTGTGTAGCTGTTTCGGCAAGCTTTCTCCCAAGTGCTTCACAGGCATTGGCATAGGCGTGATCGACGAGAGCTTTACGTTCGCCTTGTTTCGGCGAAGATAGGGATATTTTGCGGTTTGCTTTTAGGCAAAATGCTTCTGCAAGGAGCGCTTTTTCCTCGACCTCTTCGGATAAAAGAATGAGTTTTGGAATAGGCTTATTATCATAAAATTGGGCGAGGAAACTTGCTAAAATTTCAGAATTAGAAAAAGACGGGTCAGCTTTAGGAAAATAGGCCCGGTTTCCCCAATTTTGTTCCATCCGGAAAAAAAAGACCTGAATGCAGGTTATACCCCCAAGTTGTGCAATTGCGAATACATCTGCTTCTTCTATCGTTTGAGGGTTAATGCCTTGATGGCTTTGTATTTGAGATAGGGCTGATAAGCGATCACGATAGGCTGCAGCTCGTTCAAAGTCAAGATTTTCTGCCGCTTTATGCATGGTCTGGGCCATATCGTTTTTTACTGATTGGCTTTTTCCTGAAAGAAAATCCTTTGCTTTTTCAACCAATTCTACGTAATCACTGTCTTTGATTTTGTGTGTGCAGGGTGCAGAGCATCGCTTAATTTGGTAAAGCAAGCAAGGACGTGTACGGTTCTCAAAAACTGAATCGGTACAAGTTCGCAATAAAAAGGCGCGTTGTAGAGCGTTGATCGTTTGAGCAACTGCGCTCGAAGAGGCAAAAGGACCAAAATAATGAGCCTTTCGTGTCCGGGCCCCACGGTGTTTGTACAGTGCGGGGGCTCGATGATCGTCAGTAATAATGATGTAAGGAAAACTTTTGTCATCACGCAGTAATACATTAAAGCGTGGATGTAACCTTTTGATAAGATTAGCTTCTAGGAGTAGAGCTTCAGTTTCTGTATGTGTAATGACGAATTCCATGTGGTATGTCGCATTAATCATACTGGCAATACGGTTGTTATGTCCCTTTTCACGGGTATAGCTTGAAACGCGTTTTTTCAGATTACGTGCTTTTCCCACATAAAGAACATCACTGTTTTCACCAAACATTCGATAAACTCCCGGCATACACGGAAGGCATTTGGCAAATTCTTGTATAAGTTTGGTGCCTTTGAGCTGACCTTTTTCTTTATTAGCATCACCATCCCACGCGATGTCAGAGAGAAAAGGTAGGTTTTGTCGTCCATTTTTGGGATAAGTTGCGCTGTTTTTTAAAATCATTCAGTTCGTCCACGGATGTTCTTCAGTTTCCACACGAAATGTTTCTCCTTTATTGAGCGTCACACCTACGTATTTACAGTTTTTTGCTATGTAAATAATTCATTATGGCATGAGATGATGCAATTTGGGAGTTATTATTAAAAAAAAACGGAGAGGTATTTTTTGAAAACGTTTCTATAAATTTGTCATCTTTATTTGGCGATGATCGGAGTAAAAAGCGGAGTTATGACAGTTTAAAAAATGATTAGCTTTTTTACAAAAGTTGAATTCTTAATGTATGTTGGTGCTCAAACGAAAGTAGGATACCTTTGCTTCTTTCGTATTTAGGGTTGTAGCAACGGCAACCTTTCTTGGATTTTTTGCTACGTTTGTGGCAGAATTACCAGCGATGGCTCTTTGTAAGCTTTCAGTTTTGGAGATTTGTTGCGTAAATAGCGAGGAAGATCCCTTAATAAAGGGTTGGTTACTTTGTGCAATGCAATAGGAAAAGACGTAAAAACAATGCAAATGAGGAATTTTGATGCTTGATATTAAGTGGATTCGTGAACATCGTGAAAAATTAGATGAAGCGCTGGCAAATAGGGGTATTGAGCCACAATCTGAGAAATTGATAAAACTTGATCTTGAACGCAGGTCGCATATTGCTAAGATGCAATTTGCGCAGGAGCGTCGCAATACGGCATCAAAGGAAATTGGTCAGGCTTTAGCTGCGTGTGATCAGGAAGTCGCTGGACGTCTTAAAGCTGAAGTTGAAGAAATTAAGATATTCCTTTCTTCTGCTGCTGCAGAGGAAAAGCGGTTGACTGAGAATTTTGAGCAGGTGCTTTCAGCGCTTCCAAATATTCCATTGGATGATGTTCCGGTCGGTAAAGACGAAAGTGATAATGTTGTTATTCGGCATTTTGGTACGCCTCCTACGTTTGATTTTACTCCAAAGGAACATTTTGATCTCGGTCGAAATCTTCAGCAAATGGATTTTAAACGGGCAAGCCGTTTGTCAGGGGCGCGTTTTACAGTGCTCTCTGGCGCATTAGCGCGACTTGAACGCGCATTGGGTCAATTTATGCTTGATGTGCATGTTGCTGAACATGGTTATACAGAGGTTTCTGTGCCTCTTCTTGTTCGTGATGAAATTGTCTATGGGGCGGCCCAATTACCAAAGTTTGCTGATGATCTTTTTCGGACTACAGATGGTCGATGGCTCATTTCTACGGCGGAAGTGCCGTTAACAAATTTGGTAAACAACGAAATTCTTGAAGCATCGGATTTACCGCTACGATTTTCTTCTCTGACCCCCTGTTTTCGCTCAGAAGCAGGATCAGCAGGCCGTGATACGCGTGGAATGCTGCGTCAACACCAGTTCTGGAAGGTTGAAATGGTATCAATTACCACTGATGAAGAATCTTTGATTGAATTGGAACGTATGACGGAGTGTGCAGAAGATGTTTTGAAACGGCTTAACTTACCTTTTCGTACGATGGTTCTTTCCACTGGTGATATGGGATTTGCTGCGCGAAAAACCTACGACATCGAAGTTTGGCTTCCAGGCCAGGGATGTTATCGCGAAATTTCCAGTTGTTCAGTTTGCGGAGACTTTCAAGGACGGCGCATGAACGCTCGATATCGTAAAGAAGGTGATAAAACATTGCATTTCATTCACAGCCTTAATGGTTCCGGTACGGCTATTGGTCGTTGTCTCATTGCTATTCTTGAAAATTATCAGCAGGCTGATGGCTCAATCGTTGTTCCAGACGTTTTGCAACCCTATATGGGTGGTATGCGTCGTATCACTGCTTAACATTGTGTTGCTTCTTGACTGTGTGAAGGGGGATCCGGCGTGTGTTTGTTGCTCACGAGTGTGGGGGCGGTTGTTTTTTCGAGAAATGGTTTATGCGTGCGATGAGAGTGACATTATTGGGAACCGGATGATATTATGGGGCAGGAAGGCGTTTTACGATTTCGTGAGGAGTTGGCGGGTCTAGTGCTAAAAATGCGGAGCAAAGGGATCGACGACGTTCGTTTTTTTTCTGCATTTGAGAGGATTCCGCGTCAGCAGTTTGTTACTTCTCCTTGGCTTAATAGCGCTTACGACAATCAAATTATTCCAATTGAGTGTGGTGAGTATATTGAGCGTTTGGAAGAGCAGCTTTTGATCCTTTTTGCTTTATCGTTGAAAAAAAAGCACCGTGTCCTAGAGATCGGTACAGGTTCTGGCTTTTGCGCGGCTCTTATGGCATGTCTCAGTGATCGTGTAACGACGGTTGATCGCTATAAGACGCTTGTTGATTTAGCACGACAAAAATTTCAGGCTTTGGGGATTACAAATATTGTCGTTCAGCAGGCTGATGGGAGCTGTGTTTCTCCGAGTTTTGGATCGTTCGATCGCATCCTTATTTGGCCGTCACGCTCTGATGAACCAAAAAAAATTTTGGAACTTTTAGCCGAAAACGGAATTCTTATTCAAGCCATAGGACCAGATGAAGGAGTGCAAACAGTTAAGCGTTATATCAAAGCTGGGAGTCAATTTCATTGTTCAGAAATGTTTCAGGTGCGTTATCAGCCCTTCATTGATGGTGTCGCTGAGGTGCTCTGATTCTCGGGATAGCGTTATAGAAAATATCTTGCTTTCATCATTTATTGATGGATTTATTTTGAGTTTATCGTGAAGATGTTTTTTGAGCAGAATACTTAATTTTAACTCTTAGGTGGTACCCAGAAAGCTTTAATTGAGTCGAGTGTTGGTAAGTGGAAAAGACTATGTATTTCAAGGTTTTGAGTGATGTTTTTCGGTATAAGTTCCGGGGGATAGTTTTTTTTGCTGCAACGGTGATTTTAGCAGGATGCAGTTCTGGTACGCAGCGTTTCGCGAGCATTTTTCCCGGTAGTGCGACTTCTGCTCAGAAAAATCTGCAATTAAGAGTACCTGCTGATATGCGAACGTCGTCGTATGGTGGTGTGATACAGAGCACTGAATTGCCGCCAACAGAGCCTAATAACAACTCATGGGCCCACAATTTTCAGCATGATTCTCCAATGCAAAGTGCGGAATATTCTTCAGATGGGAAAATTATGGGGGCGCCACCACGCAATCTTGGTGTGCTCCCTCGTTCGCAAATGAGTGATGCTTCTATTTTTCAGCGCAATTCTTATATCGTTCAAAGCGGAGATACCCTTCTAAGTATTGCTCGGCAAGTGGGGGTTAGCGTTGACTCGTTAAAGTTGGTAAATGGTATGAGCAATAATTCCATTTATATTGGCCAGGTACTTGCGATTCCGGATAGGCGAATAGCTGTGGGATCTGATGCAAAAAGTTCCAATTCTCTCGTGCCAACGATGAGATCTTCTTTTCAGTCTCATGGTGCATCCTCTACAAAAAATGGGAAGGATTCGCTCACATCTAGGCCCTTTGTTCCAACTCCTTCTACAAAAAATAAGAAACACACTGAAAAAACATCTATTGAACGGATGTCGAATCGCGAGATCGGTTTATCAGATACCGTTATTGATAGGGGTAGTGATGCAGTACTTCCACCACAGGTTACGGGAATTTCTAGGATGCGTTGGCCAGTACGGGGGCGTTTGCTGAGCAAGTTTGGCCAAAAAAAGGGGGTGAATATTAATCGGGGAATAGATATAGCTGTTCCTGAAGGTTCATCGGTAAAGGCGGCGGAAAATGGTGTTGTTATTTATGCAAGTGATGGGTTAAAGGAACTTGGCAATGTCGTTATGATCCGACATGAAGGCGATGTTGTTACTATTTATGGGCATAATAGTAAGCTCGTTGTTACCAGATGGCAAAAAGTACGGCGCGGTGATGAGATTGCAAAATCTGGTATTTCGGGAAGCGTAAAGACTCCACGCGTCTATTTTGAGGTACGTAAAAACTCTGTGCCCGTTGATCCTATTGGATATTTAGAAAATTGATCGATGATACTGTTATTTTAAGTGGGTTCATCACATTTTCGGAGAGGCGGTTTGTCAACTTTAATTCGTTATATTTGAAGTCTGGGGTTTTGCGTACTTTGTGGTAACGGTCAGTTGGGTTAATTAAAAAAAGACGAATTGTTCTATCCTTGATTCATGAGAACGTACGTGCCTAAAGAAAGGAGGATAGAGCTTGTTCTCTAAAAATTTTTGCTTGTTGCCTCCTGCATTTTAAGGATTTATTGCTTTTCGGCAAGATTTTGGCTACGGTGTGCAGTGATTTTCATTTTATAATACTTCTAAAAGGCTTTTTTCTTTGGAGACAAAAGTTTATTTTAGTAGAGTGAGAAATACCTAAAGTTTAATCTATAGGAGATAAAAATGTTTATTACTAACGCTTATGCTCAAGTTGCAGGCGGTGTTTCCAGTGGGAGCTCATTTGTTACGTTCATTCCATTCATTTTGGTTTTGGGAATTATGTACTTTTTTATCATTCGCCCACAGCGTGTGCAGATGAAAAAACGTCAAGAAATGCTTAATGCTGTACGCCGTGGTGATACAGTTGTAACTGGTGGTGGTATTATAGGAAAAGTCACGAAAGTCCATGATGGAAATGGTGAATTAGAGGTCGAAATTGGTGACGGTATACATATTCGCGTTGTTCACTCTACATTGGCTGATGTTCGGGTTAAAGGCAAGCCAGTTTCAGAGAAAAAATCAAAATCTGATTCTAAAGGAAAAGAACAACAAAAGTCTAAAGCTGCGAAGATTACAGCGAAAGAAAGTGTGAGCACGTCTAAAGAGAAAAAAAACGCGCCAAAGGAAGATGAGCTCTAAAGTATAGAAGACGAGTTTGTTGAGCAGTTTGCAAGTTCGTCGATTCATGGGGGCGTTCGTTGTTTTTTTTATATATCTGTTTCAGGAATTGTCTGTCGTTACGATGAAAGGGGTGGCTTTTACGGTTTTGGGGGGTGTTTTCTTCGTATTTTTAATTGTTTTTTATAGAATCTCTCTATTCTAAGGGTGATCGTTGCGGGGTATCGCAACGATTGTGGGCCTTCTTAAATAATTTTATTATTCTCAATGGAAGAGGCTATTTGTCATCGTATGAAATGAGGGAAAGTTTTTCATACGAATGTTTCTTAGTGGGACTGGTTTTCCGTGCTTTTTTGTGAGCTTTTCTGCATTAGCTAAAAATTAGCTCAAAAAATTATTTTTCTTTTATGAGTGGTATTTTTGTATTGAGGCAGCTTGTATCAATATTGGATGTTGTTATACTGGTTGCGCTTGTCGTTAATTTTTTATTGGACTTAAAAGGAAAGGCATTGTTGAGTTTTCAAAAATAGAGGATGCTTAGCTTATGTTTCATGCAATTCAGATTCGTGAAGCGCATTTCCCGGGGCGCGCGCCTATCGATGCTTACGGAAATGGGGGATTTCGTTTTGCTGATATGTCTCATAGGGGGTCCATCGTTTGTGTTCCGTCGGGGATTTATGGTGTTGAGATGCCAGATCCTATTCCTACCCAACAAGATATATCTCGTATTTTGCTAGAATCTGATAAGATCGAAATTTTACTTGTGGGTACTGGGGCTGAGTTATTGCAGTTGCCTGAGGAGCTGCGGTCGCTTTTACGAGGGAGGCATATTGCATCAGATACAATGAGCACAGGGGCAGCGGTGCGTACATTTAATGTTCTTCTAGCTGAAGATCGTGCAGTTGCTGCATTGTTGTTTGCTGTAGAATGATCACTTCTCTTCCGTATTGTCTGGAAATTTTACGCAAAACAGATCGAGATCGCTATATTTCGGTTTTATTTGCGCCTAGAGAAAAGCGTAGAGCATTGGCTGCTCTCTATGCTTTCAATACAGAGATTGTCCGTATCCGTGAAAGCGTGCACGATCCGCTAATTGGTGAGATAAGATTACGATGGTGGTACGATACTATTGCTAATAGTGAAGTGAAAAAAGGAACAAATAGTCCGATTTTGGATGATTTATTTGCGGCGATAGTCTCTTTTAATTTACCTAAATCTGCCTTTTTACGTTATTGTGATGCACAAATTTTGGATATTCATCGTAAATCGATAGAAACTATTTATGATTTTGAATTATATTGCGGTGAAACAGTAAGTGTAATTTTACAGCTTGCTTGCCAGATACTGGAGCCTGATCTTGATGCCGCGCAAGAACTCACAGATGTCTGCAAACATGGGGGGATTTCTCAGGGGGCAAGTGGTATACTGCGCCTCTTATCGTTTATGCGACCTCGATATCAACATTACCTCCCTTTTGATATGTTAAAAGCTGTGGGAGTGGATAGAGAAGAGCTGGAATTCAATCGTGTCAGCGATGAGAAGAAGCGTCGCATTGTTGACACTATGGTGGCGTTGTCGCGGGAGCATTATGTCCAGTTTTACAAACATTCAGTTGTTTTATCCAAGGCGCTTAAACTAGCATTTCTTCCGTTGGCAATTATGCCAGCTTCTCTCAGAAAAGCATCAAGGTTGGGGGCTGCAGCTTTTCAAGAAAGTGTGACTTTACCGTTACTTTTTCGCTATTTGTTGATAACAAAGGCAGCAATGAAGAGAGATTTTCCAGAAATATTAATAAAATAAAAAAACGCATTAAAAAGCAAGAGAGACGAAAAAACTGTGCTCTCTGTGTTTAAAGAGGGCGTGGCCTTTAAATCTGAATTGTCATCATTGTAAAAAATGTTGACTTTGCAGTATTAACGACTTTTGAGTCATGAAAAGTTGCGTTTATGACGTCGGGGGCGTTATTCTTTTGTTTTGTGCACTTTGTTTGATGAGGCGCATAAGGTAAGCCTTAAAAGTGGAGTTATGATACTCAATTTTTAGATTTGTTGGTTGATCTTATAAAAGGCAATAGATACAGAGTGATATGTTTGCGGTTATGCATGGCGCCTTCCTGGCTTGTCATGGAGTCACAAGCTTCGCTCGTCTGCCACGATATAATCGAGAAGAAGATATTTTTGAGTAGGGTTCCCTGTAATATTTCGTGATACATTGGAAAATTTATTCCGCATTATTGCTCACGTTTTTGCAAAACTCCGAATCTGTAAAAAGCACCCCCTTTTGCAATTTTTGCTGTAGGAAAAATTGTCACAGAAAATTCAATAAACCTGCTTCCCAAATGGTTTGCACTGTTCCTACTGAAGAGCATTAAATATTTGATTATAATTAGCGCCATTAATTGTTAAAGGATGTTCTTTATTCGCAGCTTTTAGCATCTCCATCATGACATCTTCTTTTACCATCATATTTATGCTTTCACGCGTATCTGCTGAAGGGATGTCAGCACTGGTATCTCCAGGGGCAATGACTTCTTTTATTTGATAAATAATACGATTTTTCGCCATTGGAGTTTTTATTATGCCATAGTGATTCTTAGGTCCTGAAAACAACGCTTTAACGCCTGCAGTCCCGAAAGTCTTAAATGAATCTCGGCGCCGCAGGGCCGGTGTTGTTTGCTGTGTAACACCGAGCTCATGGATCAGAGAGATAAAGCTTTTTCCCTCAGAAAGTTGTTTAAAAATATCTTCTGCCTTTTTATCGAGAAGACGCTGTATCTCCTCATCTGTCCATTGAGAGACGGCAGCTTGTTCGGTTTCTTCAAGTGTTTGATTGCGAGCTGGAATGATCTCGTCTATCCTATACCAAAGATATCCACCTCCTTGAAGGGGGAGTGGATCAAAATCTGATCCTTCATTTGCTTGATAAATAGCGTTCAGCAAAATATCTTTTTGTGGCAAATCTGTGATATCTGTTCCTCCGATTATTTTTCCTGCTTTATCAAGTGTAACTGTACGCAAAGACAATTCATACTGTTTGGAAAGCTCTTTGAGAGAAGCTCCCTCAAAACGCGCGTTTTCAATCTCTGTGTAGCTTTTGCGCACATAGTCTGCGGCACGGTTTTGAGCAAGGATTTGCCGAATATCTTGCTCTGCATCTTTGAATGGAATTGGATTCGAAGGCGTAATATGCGCGATACGAATGATTACAGGCCCTTGTAAATCATTTATTACAGCACTGACTTGTCCATGTTTTAGCTCGAATACTTCGGATGCTAAATAATTAGGGAGTTCATTTTTTGCAAAAGGCCCTTTTTTTATATCATCGAGAGTCTTTTTCTCAGCTTTAACTAGATCTTCAAAGTTTACTCCTTCGGCTATTTTTTGCGCTGCGTTGTCTGCGGCTTCACGCGTTGGAAATCGCAATTCTTCAATTATACGCTTTTCAGGAGTAATAAAACGTGAAGAATTTTGAGCGTAATACGCTTTGGCTTCATCCACTGATATATCTGCTGGTTTTATAAAGTCAGCGAGTTTCATAGACAGTAAAGAAACAGTGCGGTATTCTGGAGTGCGAAATTCATTTTTGTGAGTTTCAAACCATTCTTGCAATATTTCCTGAGTTGGGGCAGCAACTTTTTCTTTTAAATCGATAATAAAAAAATCGGCGATACGACTTTCTCCTTGATAAAGGGCGAGTGCTTTATGAAAGGTATCTGGTGCTTTTATGCCAGTTAGCGAAGCTGAAAGAATCTGGTTGCGCTTTTCTTTTTGGACGTAATAATCCAAGAAATTATTTTCGTTGATACGTAGTTGTTGGAGGTAGCCAAAAAACAAAGCCTTATTGAAAATTCCGTTTTCTTGAAACATATTATCAGCACTAATGGCACGGGCTATTGCATCTTTTGAAAGACTAATTTTCATTTTGCGCGCTTGTTCATTGAGGAGTGTGTCTTGTTGTAATTGATTGAATACAAAAGTGGGAATCTGGTATTGTTGCATTTCATCTGGAGTAAATAGCCGACCGAGGCGGTAAGCAAGCGCTAGGCGCGAGCTCTGGTCAACAAGTGTAAGATAATAATCATCGATGGTTGTAGTAGATTTTCCAGAAGTTATGAGGTCTCTTTCTCTTTTTATATTTGGTTGCGGCATACCCCACAAAAGGATGAAGCATAAAAGCAAGATTGCAAGAAAAAATCTGGCAAGACGGGAGTTTGTTGCATTTTTTATGATGTCTAGCATCGTTCAGGTTATCCTATCTTCTGGCATTGATGATCACCAAATAACGATGGAATTTGCAATAAAGATGCATAAGATGCAAGCTTTAAAGGCTTGCTTTCATTTTTTTATTTGATATTTAAGAAAAAAATACCTTGTGATGTTTTTTGGGGTAGGAGCATGTCTTTTAGCATTAAGCCTTTGGTTGCTGGAAATTGGAAAATGAAGGGAACTCGTGAGTCCCTCGGGGAGCTGCGCGCTGTTGTTGCTGGCATAGACTCCGATCTAAGCTCTTTATTGGAAGCTCTTATTTGTGTTCCGACAACGCTTTTGCCACGCGCTTTTGATATTATAGGCAATGAAAATCTTCTCCTGGGTGGGCAGAATTGTCATTTTGATGATAGTGGTCCTTATACTGGAGAGGTTTCTCCTTTCATGCTTAAGGAGGCGGGGGCAAGCTACGTCATTGTTGGACACTCAGAACGTCGTACGGCTCATTATGAGAGTAGTGCGATTGTTCGTGCTAAAGTGCAGGCAGCGTGGCGGGCGGGTCTTGTCGCCCTTGTTTGTATTGGTGAGACACTGGAAGATCGTAGGGATCGTAAAGTATTTGATGTTCTTACGGAGCAGCTTGATGAGTCTTTACCGGACGATGCAACTGCTCAAAATTTGGTTATTGCTTATGAACCTGTGTGGGCTATAGGTACCGGAAATGCTGCAACTCCAGCTGATATTGCAGAAGTTCATGATTTTGTTCGTGGTAGGGTAAGCACTCGTTTTGGTGATGATGGATGTAAGATGCGTTTGCTTTATGGTGGATCAGTAAAAGCGTCGAATGCATTTGAAATTTTGAGCACGGCCCATGTTAATGGTGCTTTAGTAGGTGAAGCGAGTTTAAAAGCAAATAGTTTTTTGGATATTTGCGGTGTTTATCGTAAATTATAATTAAAGAACCTTTGTTTTTCCTTGGATTATGTGTAGTTTAGGTGTAAAAGCGGCTAGAGATAGTTATTAAAGAGCAAGGTTTATGCAAACAGTACTCATTGTTATTCATTTTTTGGTTGTTATCACTTTGGTTGGTGTTGTTTTGCTTCAGCCTTCGGAGGATGGCGGATTTGGCGCTGGTAGCGGCTCGGGATTTATGAGGACTCGTGGTACGAAGAATGCTTTAACGCGTCTCACTGCTATCTTAGCGTTTTGCTTTTTTGCAGTGTCGATTGGACTTACTGTGGTTGGAAGTATATCAAACTCAAGTTCAGATATTTTGAACCGTATACCCACCAATTCGGGAACTGTGCCGTCGTTGAATGATAAATCTCAGCCTTCTATTCTTGAGCAGCTTGGTGGTGTTTCAGCTCCTGGTCATGGGGAGGATGAGCCTACAGCTCCTGTGGATGAAAATCCGGTTCCGTCGTCATTTGAAGAGTCATCTAGTACGCCCAATAATGAAAGTGCGAAGTAGTTTTTATAAAAAAGGCTTTTTTGCATTTTTTTACTGGAAAAATTATAAGAAACTGCTTATCACCGTGAGTTCATGATACGTTATATTTTTATTACTGGTGGTGTGGTTTCTTCTCTTGGAAAGGGCATCGCTGCGGCGGCGTTGGCCGCGTTATTGCAGTCCCGCGGGTATCGTGTTCGGCTTCGCAAACTTGACCCCTACTTGAATGTTGATCCAGGCACTATGTCGCCTTGTCAGCATGGTGAGGTTTTTGTGACTGATGATGGTGCTGAAACAGATCTTGATCTTGGTCATTACGAGCGTTTTACTGGGTGCCCTGCAAACAAACAGGATAGTATCACAACAGGGCGCATTTATCGCAATATCATTGAGCGAGAGAGACGCGGTGATTATTTGGGGGCGACCGTTCAGGTTATCCCTCATGTTACAGATGAAATTAAGCAATTCATTACTACGGGGAATGAGGGGTTTGATTTCGTTTTGTGTGAAATAGGCGGAACGGTTGGTGATATTGAGGCAATGCCTTTCCTTGAAGCGATTCGTCAGCTTAAAAATGAATTGCCGAGGCATAGTGTTATCTATGTACATCTCACATTGATGCCTTACATTTCTTCGGCTGGTGAACTAAAAACAAAACCGACGCAGCATTCTGTTAAAGAGCTGCAATCAATTGGCATTGCGCCTGATATTTTGTTGGTGCGCGCGGATCGCTCAATTCCAGAGACAGAGCGGCGGAAGCTGGCCCTCTTTTGCAACGTTCGCAAAAGTGCAATTATTCAGGCGCTAGATATGCCCACTATTTATGATGTTCCCATAGCGTATCACGAAGAAGGTCTGGATTCCGAGGTTCTTTTTGCTCTTGGGATTAATTCTGCGCCTCAGCCTAAAATGGATCATTGGAAAGATATCGCGTATCGGATCCGCCATCCGGAAGGAGAGGTCACAATTGCAGTCGTTGGAAAATACACAGGCTTGAGGGATGCTTATAAATCTCTCACCGAAGCAATTGCGCATGGTGGATTGGCTAATAAAGTAAAAGTCAATATTGAGTGGATTGAAGCAGAGCTTTTTGAAAAAGAAGATCCTACGTCTCATCTACAGAAAGTTCATGGAATTTTGGTTCCTGGCGCTTTTGGAGTTCGTGGTGCAGAAGGTAAAATTCAAGCGATTCGATTTGCACGGGAGCATGGCATTCCTTTTTTTGGTATTTGTTTTGGAATGCAGTTGGCTTGCATAGAGGTTGCGCGCAATATCGCAAATATTAAGAATGCTTCATCTAGTGAATTTTGTGGAGTGGCAGAAAAGAATCCAATTGTAGGCTTGATGACAGAATGGCTCAGAGGAGATGTTCTCGAAAAACGCATGAAATGTGGGGATTTGGGTGGTACAATGCGTCTTGGTTCTTTTTTAGCTGAGTTGCGGGAAGGCAGCCTTATTGCTCAAATTTATGGGACAACGAAAATTTACGAACGGCATCGTCATCGCTATGAAGTAAATATTGCTTACAAGGATGTGTTGGAAGAGTGCGGCTTGCTTTTTTCGGGTGTGTCGCCAGATGGTATTTTGCCAGAAACAGTAGAATATGTAGATCATCCATGGTTTATTGGTGTTCAATATCATCCAGAATTGAAGTCACGTCCGTTTGATCCGCATCCGCTTTTTTCTTCTTTTGTTGAGGCTTCTGTGAGACAGAGTCGGTTAGTTTAATTAGCAGGTTTGGTTATTTATTGAGGGATGAAATGTTTCAACCAAATGCCATTGTCAAAGTTGGAAATGTCGCTTTTTCAAATGAAATGCCCATTTCATTAATTGCGGGTCCGTGTCAGATAGAAAGCCGGGATCATGCTTTTGAAATGGCCGGACGGATAAAGACAATTGCGGATCAAGCCGGCATTGGGTTCGTTTATAAATCCAGTTACGATAAAGCCAACAGGACGTCTCTTAATGCAGCGCGTGGTGTCGGTCTTGAAAAAGCGATAACCATTTTTTCTGATTTGAAAAAGGAATTTGATTGCCCGGTATTAACTGATGTACATACTGAGGAGCAGTGTGTTGCTATCGCTCAGACAGTAGATGTTTTACAAATACCCGCTTTTTTATGCCGTCAAACAGATCTTTTAGTGGCGGCAGCTAAAACAGGGCGTGTTGTCAGTATTAAGAAAGGTCAATTTTTAGCTCCGTGGGATATGGAGAATGTTTTAAAAAAAGTGACTCAAAGTGGTAATTTAAACGTTATGCTTTGTGAGCGGGGGACTTCGTTTGGTTATAACCGGCTCATTTCTGATATGCGTGCATTGCCTATCCTTCGTTCTTTTGGAGCTCCTGTGATTTTTGATGCAACACATTCTGTTCAGGAACCTGGTGGTAAAGGCGGTTCATCTGGCGGGCAACGTCAATTTGTTGAAATTTTGGCACGTGCGGCTGTTTCTGTTGGAATTGCCGGTATTTTTTTAGAAACGCATCAAGACCCAGATAATGCACCTTCTGACGGACCTAATATGATTGAGATTGATAAGTTACAGAGATTGCTCGAGATATTAATGGAATTTGACTGTTTGTCGAAGAAAGTGGGTTAAGTGTGCATTGTGGGGCGTTTTATCATCGTGGAATTTAAAGGGAATCGAGATTTTCGTTAAATAAGGGAACTCATATGACTGTCATCATTGATATTGTTGGTCGCGAAGTATTAGATAGCCGAGGTAATCCGACGGTAGAGGTCGATGTCCTTTTGGAGAATGGAGCTTTAGGTCGTGCCATTGTTCCTTCTGGGGCGTCAACGGGTTTACATGAGGCTGTAGAGCGGCGTGACGGTGGTGGGCGTTATCGAGGTAGAGGTGTTGAAAGGGCTGTGGCTGCGGTCAATGGAGAAATTTTTGAAGAGCTTTGTGGGCGAGATGCTGAAAATCAGGTGGCTATTGATCAGGCAATGATTGCTTTAGATGGAACATCGAACAAAGAGCGCCTCGGTGCTAATGCTGTTCTCGGTGTTTCATTAGCTGTTGCGAAAGCGGCTGCAGAATCGTTGCGTTTACCTTTGTATCGTTATATTGGAGGGATTCAAGCGCATATCCTTCCGACGCCGATGATGAATATTATTAATGGTGGTGTTCATGCTGATAATCTGATTGATTTTCAGGAGTTCATGATTGTTCCTGTAGGGGCTCCTACATTGAGGGAGGCAGTACGTTATGGCTCTGAAATTTTTCACACACTAAAAGCACGTTTAAAGGGTGCTGGTTATAGCGTTAATGTTGGTGATGAGGGTGGCTTTGCTCCTCAGTTGAAAAGTTCTGATCAAGTTATTGATTTTATAATGGAATCTATTATTGAATGTGGATATAAGCCCGGTGAAGAAGTTGCTATTGGTTTAGACTGCGCTTCTACGGAGTTTTATAAAAACGGTTCCTATTTTTATAAAGGTGAAGGGAAGTGTCGCGATGTCCAAGAGCAAGTAGATTATTTAGCGCGGCTTATTGAGGCTTATCCGATCGTTACAATCGAAGATGGAATGGCCGAGGACGATTGGGAAGGCTGGAAACTGCTCACCAATTCTATTGGTGGAAAATGTCAGCTCGTCGGTGATGATTTGTTTGTAACCAATTCGGCGCGTTTACGCGATGGTATTAAAATGGGTGTTGCTAACTCTATTCTCGTTAAAGTTAATCAGATTGGTACGTTAAGTGAAGCGCTTGATGCTGTGGAAACAGCTCATAAGGCTGGTTATCGTGCCATCATATCTCATCGTTCAGGCGAAACAGAAGATACTTTCATTGCGGACCTCGCTGTTGCGACAAATTGTGGGCAAATTAAGACGGGTTCACTTGCGCGTTCTGACAGGTTAGCAAAATATAATCAATTGATTCGCATTGAAGAAATGTTGGGAACTCAGGCGTGTTATGCCGGTGATTTTCGTCGCTGATGGTCACGTAAAGAGGGCGTTTTATGCTGTTTAATTGTTGATTAATGTTGCTCGAAAATAAATGCTTCAAAGAGGATAGAGATGAGGGGCGTCGTTGTTGATCAAAATCAGGGGTTTTATTTTGTTTCGGGTGGTGGCAGTGAGCGTCGTCAAATTTTGATTGTTGATTGGTTAGGGAAAATTTTCCTTGATATCAGCGGTGCCGTTGATTTTCTGTGTAATGGCTATATCATTAGTTCTGTTTTCCTTTTGTTGCAACGACAGCCAAAACCGCCGGCGGGGGGAAGGTGCTGTTTGTATTCTTTTGTGTTTTTTATATGTTCGGCATTCTTCTTTTATGGTCGGTAAAATCGGGACAGATGTTCTGATGCTTGCGCTATTTGCAATGAGTGTTTTGGTGATTTTGTGGTTCAATAGGGTTTGTACTAGTCACGCTCATTTAATGAGAGGATTGGTAATTTGGCATTCGTTGGGGTTGGTGAATTTTTGAGAAATTGTGAATTAGAAGTTTTTTAGGTTGAGCTATTTTTGTGGCGTATGGGCAATGGTTTCATAGGTGGTGAAGATGAGAGGTATAATTATTAGTAAGGACGAAGGAACTTATCTTGTCTCGGGTGATGATGGTAAGCGTTATCAGTTTGCGGTTTGGGATTGGTCAGGAAAAAAACCGCCAAGAATTGGTGATACCGTTGATTTTGTATGTGAAGGTGATGCTGTTAACTCTGTTTTTCCGTTGTTTTTTCAGAAATCAGAACAGTCACGAGTCATGCTCGCGCTTATTTGCTGGTTTGCTGGTGTGTTTGGTGTTCATCGCTTTATGATTGGTAAAATTGGGACGGGTATTTTAATGCTTGTTTTGTCTTTGTCTGTTGTCGGGCTGGTTATTAGTGGAACTTGGGCGATCATTGATTTCATACTTATTGTAGCTGGACAGTTTTCAGATAAAAATGGGCATAGGATATAGAATTGTAAGTGAGGAGAAGCGATCAGATTTTGACGTTTTATTTTGAGAGGCTTCTGGGGTGGTGTTGTCGCTTTGGGTTGATTAGAAAAACTCTGTCCTGGGGCGGCGTGCCTTTGTTCCTTTATTATCAGGCTATTAGGACGAGGTTGGGGCGAGGAATTTTATGGGGTCTGTTTTGCGTTTGTGAATCTCTTAGGTTGGGAGTTCGATTGTTGGTAGTGTTTTTCTGATTTTTCGTGGAAGAAGTATTGATGGGTGGAGGCAAGTTGCTTGAGTGTTTCTTTTGGTAAGGAGGTGTTAATAAAAGATATGCATACTCGGGTCGGGATATCTAGAGAAGATTGTACTATTTTATGTGGACAAAGCAGAAACGCAGATCGGTCAAGGTGCGCTTTGTGTTGCCGTTTATAACGGTGGGTGTTTTGGGCTATTTTGGTTACCACATTTACCATGGCGAATATGGGTTATATTCGCGTAGCGAGGTTAATCGGTACATTGTAGAATTAGAAGGAGAGCTCCATAAGGTGGAAGCTGAGCGCGCGTCCATCGAGAAGCGTGTTTCTCTCTTGCGCGATGGAAATATTGAAAAGGATATGCTAGACGAGTACGTTAGGAAGAATTTAAACTTTTCTAAACCGAATGAGTTGATCGTCCTAAATCCTTTCGATGATATTAAGAATTAGCAAAAATTGCTCAATTAAAAGGGCTGATTCGGGTTAGTTCTCTACGATATCATCCACGCTGGTTGATAATGCTTGTAACTTTTGTTCGTAAAGGTTATTCCTAAGTGATCATGAAAGGGAGTTTAATATGGCAGAACGGCTTAAAAAAAAATCTGAGCCGGTAGTGCGTCCTGCATTATCAAATACCACGGCGGCAGCACCGATGGCTGTTTTTACGAAAGAAGAGGAGATTGACTGCTACCGTGATATGTTGTTGATTCGCCGTTTCGAAGAGAAGGCAGGGCAACTTTACGGTATGGGTTTGATAGGTGGTTTTTGCCACCTCTATATTGGGCAAGAGGCCGTTGTTGTTGGAACGCTGAAGGCGGCAAAAGAAGGCGATCAGGTCATTACATCTTACCGTGATCATGGGCATATGTTGGCAGTTGGCATGAGCCCACGCGGCGTCATGGCCGAATTGACAGGGCGTCAGGGCGGTTTTTCTAAAGGAAAAGGTGGCTCTATGCATATGTTCTCTAAAGAGAAGAATTTTTATGGTGGGCATGGTATTGTCGGCGCTCAGGTTCCTATTGGTTCGGGTTTGGCGTTTTCGAATCAATATTTAGGCAAAGATAATGTGACGTTGGTTTACTTTGGTGATGGCGCTGCAAATCAGGGGCAAGTTTACGAAAGTTTTAATATGGCTTCGCTTTGGAAGCTTCCAGTCGTTTATATCATTGAAAATAACCAGTACGCTATGGGGACGTCAGTTGCACGTTCATCTGCGGAAATAGATTTTTCTCGTAGGGGGCTCTCTTTTGAAATTCCGGGTATGGCTGTTGATGGTATGGATATTCGCGCGGTTAAAGGGGCTGCTGATGAGGCAATTTCTTGGGTGCGTTCAGGAAAAGGTCCGATTATTCTTGACATGCAGACTTATCGTTATCGGGGTCATTCTATGTCTGATCCAGCAAATTACCGGTCAAAGGAAGAAGTTCGGAAAGTAAAAGAGGAACATGATCCAATTGATCAGGTAAAAAATCGACTTCTCAAACAAGGTTTTGTGAGTGAAGACGATTTGAAATCTATCGACAAAGAAGTGCGTGCGATTGTTACTGATGCAGCGGGTTTTGCACAAAATGACCAAGAGCCAGATGCTTCTGAGCTCTATACTGATGTTTTAGTTTGATGCCAGGGGGGCCAGTATGTCTGTTAATATTTTAATGCCGGCGCTTTCGCCAACTATGGAAGAGGGTAAGTTACATAAATGGCTCAAAAAGGAAGGGGATAAAATTAGTTCTGGTGATGTGATCGCAGAAATTGAGACCGACAAAGCGATTATGGAAGTGGAATCCATTGACGAGGGTGTTATTGGAAAAATTATTGTACCTGAGGGCTCTGAATCCGTGAAGGTTAATAGCGTTATTGCGGTGCTTTTGGAGGAAGGTGAAAATATTGAGGATATTTCGCAGACTGTTGATTCGTTAGATTCTCATCAAAAAACTGTGGGCAAACCTTCGTCTTTTTCTCCGTCGTTGCCGGAGCTTCCCGCTTCTAGTGTTTTTTCGGATCCTGATATCCCCACGGGGACAAGGATGGTTACTATGACGGTTCGTGAGGCGCTTAATCAGGCTATAGCTGAAGAGATGCGGCGTGATAAGATGGTTTTTTTGTTGGGGGAAGAAGTCGCGGAATATCAGGGTGCTTATAAAGTTAGCCAAGGTTTGTTGGAGGAGTTTGGTGCGCGACGAGTGATTGATACGCCGATTACGGAACATGGTTTTGCAGGATTGGCTGTTGGCGCCGCATTTGGGGGGTTACGTCCCATTGTTGAGTTTATGACATTTAATTTTGCTATGCAGGCGATTGATCAGATTATAAATTCTGCAGCAAAGACTCGTTATATGTCTGGTGGTCAAATGTCTGCTCCTATGGTTTTTCGTGGTCCTAACGGTGCGGCTGCACGTGTTGGTGCGCAGCATTCTCAGTGCTATGCTGCGTGGTATAGTCATGTGCCAGGCCTCAAAGTTGTCATGCCATATAATGCTGCGGATGCAAAAGGTTTGCTAAAAGCTTCCATTCGTGATGACAATCCTGTTATTTTTCTTGAAAATGAGATTCTGTATGGTCATCAGTTTGATGTTCCTCAGGTAGATGATTTTGTTTTGCCTATTGGTAAGGCGCGCATTCATAAGTCTGGTCAGGATGTTACTGTTGTTGCATGTGGGATCGGGATGCATTATGCGGTTCAAGCGTTGCCGGAAATCGAAACGCTCGGTGTTGATGTGGAATTGATTGATTTACGGACCATTCGCCCGATGGATCTTCCGACGATTATTTCATCGGTCAAGAAAACGGGGCGTTTGGTGACAATCGAGGAAGGATATCCTCAGTCGTCTGTTGGAACTGAAATAGCTACGCGGGTTATGCAGCAGGCTTTTGATTATCTTGATGCACCAGTGGGTACAGTTTCTAGTAAAGATGTTCCTATGCCTTATGCTGCTAATCTTGAAAAATTGGCTTTGCCTAACACTGCCGAGATTGTTGATGCTGTTAAGGCTGTAACTTATAAAATATAACGGAGGAGAGCGTTATGCCTATTAAGATCACAATGCCTGCGCTTTCTCCTACGATGGAAGAAGGAAATTTATCAAAATGGAATGTTAGGGAAGGTGACAGGGTTTCTTCGGGGGATGTTATCGCTGAAATTGAGACGGATAAGGCAACGATGGAAGTGGAGTCCGTTGATGAGGGAGTTGTCGCTAAGATTATTGTCCCTGCTGGGACGCAGGGAGTTAGGGTTAATGCTTTAATTGCGGTGTTAGCTGAAGAGGGTGAGGGGTTAGCTGAAGCTGCAAAAATTGTGGAAGAAAATTCTTTCCCTTCTGCGATGAAAGAGTCAGAGAGTACAAAACAAGAAGATCGGGAAATAGTGCAGATGTCTCATTCACCAATTCAGCAGCCAATGCGGCAGGATAAAAAAAATGGGCGTTTTTTTGCTTCTCCTTTGGCTCGGCGATTGGCAATGCAAGCAGGTCTTGATCTATCGCTTATTTCTGGTAGCGGTCCGCGTGGACGTGTCGTCAAGCGTGATGTAGAAAAAGTCATGAATGATGGTGTTGTGGGGGCGTCTTCTTCGTTGCAAGTTGGACAGTCGTTGGTGGATAGTTCTGACAGACGGATATTGCAATTTTTCAAAGAAGGTGAATACACACTTGCACCCCACGATAATATGCGTACAACAATTGCTAGGCGTTTGGTTGAATCCAAGCAAAAAGTGCCTCACTTCTACGTAACAGTGGATTGCGAGCTTGATGCGTTGTTGGAGTTGCGCGCGAAGTTGAATGCTGCTGCTTCGGCTATTAGCGCTCATGAAGGGGCTGGGTCCGCTTATAGAATTTCAGTTAATGATATGATTATCAAGGCTGTAGCGCTTTCTTTAAAGGCTGTCCCCGATGCCAATGTATCTTGGCTTGAGGGAGGGATGCTTCGTCACCAGCATTGTGATGTTGGTGTTGCTGTTTCTGTTCCAAATGGGCTGATTACGCCGATTGTCCGCCATGCAGAAGAGAAGCCTTTGTCAACCATTTCAAGCGAGATGAAAGATTTAATAGGTCGTGCACGTGAGCGGAAGCTGAAAATGGAAGAGTATCAGGGGGGAACAACCACTGTCTCGAATATGGGGATGTATGGTGTAAAAAGCTTTTCTGCTATTCTTAACCAACCACATGCAACGATTTTTGCAATCGGTGCAGGTGAGCAGCGCGCAGTTGTTAAGAACGGGGCGTTAGCTATTGCGACGGTCATGTCGGCTACGCTTTCTGTTGATCATCGTGCCGTTGATGGCGCATTAGCAGCAGAACTTGCTGAAACCTTTAAGAGAACCATTGAGAATCCATTGGCAATGCTGGTTTAAGCTCTTAAAAGTGGTTTGTGTGTAGTATGGGTGTGTTGATTATGATGAAGGCGAATTTAGAAGGCTTGAAAGACTGGGGTACTACTTTTTTTAGTGCAGCGAGAGTATCCACTTCTAGCTCAGACAGGAGACACGAGGCGACTGCGTTTGCGTTAGTGCCAAATTTTAAGCTAAGAAAGTGTGTTTCTGCTTTAGTGTGTTAACGGAGGAATAACTGTGGCGAATCTTTATGATGTAATTGTGATTGGCTCGGGACCTGGCGGATATGTGGCTGCAATTCGCGCGGCGCAGTGCGGTTTTAAAACTGCAGTTGTTGAGCGCGAGCACTTGGGTGGGATTTGTTTAAATTGGGGGTGTATTCCGACAAAGGCGCTTCTGCGCTCGGCAGAAATAAAGCATTTTGCTGAAAATGCAAAAGATTATGGCTTAAAGCTTGATGGCTCTGTTGAGGCGAGCGTTAAAGATGTTGTAGAGCGTTCGCGCGGAGTTTCGGCGCGTTTAAATGCTGGTGTCGGCTTTCTTATGAAAAAAAACAAAATTGATATCATTTGGGGAGAAGCGAAGCTTAGCAGAGCGGTTGAGGGAAGTCACCCTGCGGAAATTGTGGTTTCGCCATCGTCAAAACTCGTTATGCAACCACAGAATCCGGTACCTAAGGGGACGCTGGGACCGGGTACTTACAATGCGAAGAATATAATCATCGCAACCGGCGCACGCCCTCGCTCTCTCCCTGGGGTCGAGCCAGACGGTAAGCTTATTTGGACCTATTTTGAGGCGATGGTCCCGCGCAAAATACCAAAATCGCTTTTAGTGGTCGGGTCTGGGGCGATTGGTATTGAATTTGCCTCTTTTTATCATCATATGGGGTCAGAAGTAACGGTTGTCGAGATGTTACCTCGTGTCATGCCTGCTGAGGATGCTGAAATTTCGGAATTTGCTCGCAAACAACTTGAGAAAAGAGGTATAAAAATTCTTACTGAGGCAAAGATTACGGAGGTTAAAAAAGCTTCCGATTCTGTTACTGCTCGCGTTGATATTAAAGGTACGACGGAAGTGATTGCGGCTGAGAGATTGATTTTGGCTGTTGGGGTTCAGGGTAACACCGAGAATCTCGGATTAGAAATGCTGGGCGTAAACATTGATCGTGGGTGTGTTACAACCGATGAATGGGGTTGGACGGGTATAAAAGGTATTTATGCCATTGGTGATGTAGCTGGTCCTCCTATGTTGGCGCATAAAGCAGAAGAAGAGGGAGTCGTATGTATTGAAAGGCTTGCTGGCTTAAAGGGTGTCCATCCGCTCGATAAGAGAAAAATCCCGGGATGTACGTATTGTATGCCGCAAGTTGCTTCTGTGGGACTTTCGGAAGAAGCGGCTAAAGAAGCTGGGTATGATATACGCGTTGGTCGTTATTCATTTTCTGCTAATGGAAAGGCCATCGCTTTGGGAGAAGATCAAGGGGTGGTAAAGACCATTTTTGATAAAAAAACAGGGCAGCTTCTGGGTGCGCATATGGTAGGGACAGAAGTAACGGAGTTAGTTCAAGGATTTGTTATTGCCATGAATCTCGAAACAACTGAGGAGGAATTGATGCGTACTGTCTTTCCACATCCGACATTATCGGAGATGATGAAAGAGAGTGTGCTGGATGCTTATGGTCAAGTTTTAAATGCTTAATGGCTGTATCTCATGAAAAATTTTATATTTTTCGTCGACGTTCTGTATCTACAAGGTAGAGGCTTAGATGGTTACGGTTGTTGATAGGGTCACGAATAGGCGTTTGCGTCATCCTGAAAAAGCGCATCGTCCGGATACAAGTGTTCAAAAAAAGCCGGATTGGATTCGCGTGAAAGCGCCAACGTCGCAAGTGTACAAGAAAACACATGATATTGTTCGCACTAATAAATTGGTGACTGTATGTGAAGAAGCGGGTTGCCCGAATATCGGTGAATGTTGGAGCCAAAGGCATGCTAGTTTTATGATTTTGGGTGAGATATGTACGCGGGCTTGTGCTTTTTGCAATGTTGCGACGGGGATTCCGGTTGCCGTTGATAATGATGAGCCAGAGCGCGTTGCGGATGCTGTTGCTCAAATGGAACTGAAGCATGTCGTAATTACGTCTGTCGATCGGGATGATCTTGCTGATGGAGGTGCGCAGCATTTTGCAAAGGTTATTTACGCTATCCGCTGTAAAGCGCCAAAGACAACAATTGAGGTTCTCACACCTGACTTTCGCCATAAAGACGGTGCCTTAGAGACTGTTGTTGCTGCTAAGCCGGATGTTTTTAATCACAATTTAGAAACAGTTCCATCTAAATATTTGAAGGTTCGCCCCGGAGCGCGCTATTTTCATTCAATTCGCTTACTGCAGCGCGCTAAAGAGCTCGATCCCACGATTTTTACGAAATCAGGCATTATGGTTGGCTTGGGCGAAGAAAGGAACGAGATTCTCCAGTTAATGGATGATCTACGTTCTGCTGATGTTGATTTCATGACGATTGGGCAATATTTGCAGCCTACGCGGAAGCATCATCCGGTTATTCGTTTTGTGCCTCCCGAGGAGTTTGAATCTTTTGCCAAAATTGGTAAAGTCAAAGGCTTTTTGCATATGTCCTCCAACCCTCTAACGCGTTCATCTCATCATGCGGGAGATGATTTCAGAATTTTGCAGAAAGCGCGTGACGAAAAATTTTCCTTACAGAGATAATTATGCCGACCTTTACGACACATCGGCAAATTGCCCATAGTGCCAATGAAATGTTTGATCTCGTTTCAGATATTGAACTCTATCCTGAGTTTTTACCGATGTGTGAGGCTCTAACGGTACGATCTCGGAAAAAATATGGAGAAAAGACATTGCTTCTTGCTGATATGACTGTCGGCTACAAGGTTATTCGAGAAACTTTTACGACTCAAGTGTTCCTTCAGCCGGAGGAGAGCCTCATAGAAGTCCGATATATTGATGGTCCATTCAAATATCTTGAAAATCGCTGGGCATTTCACAATATCGGGGACAAGAATGTATGTGACGTGGAATTTTTCATCGATTACGAATTTAAAAATAAAATGTTAGGTCTTGTGGTGGGGGCGATGTTTGATGTTGCGTTTCGTAAATTTACCGACGCTTTTGAGGTGCGTGCTCATAAAATTTATGGTTTTCCAGAGGATTGATTCTGTTGAATTTATTGCGATGATAAATGCCATTTTAATAAAGGTAACTTTACTTGATGTGTACAGTTTGCAGAATTCGTGTAAGAGGATAGTTTTTGTTGCATAGAAAATAAGAGGGCTCATTCTTAAGGATGTTCTGCTATTTTTTTGGTTTTTTTGCGGGAGTTTCCGTATTTTCTTTATGCTGTTTAGGGGTACTCTCTTTTCAGTAGGGTGGGGCGGTTCAAGGTTGAATTTCCTACTTAGTTTTGGGTTTTGGAGTGTTCTTCATTGACAGAGTAAAGCGAGTTAGCAGGCAATTGATAATGTTTCTTTCCGCAGAGAGAATGGGGAAAATATAATTGCTGCAGCAATGAGTGGTGGCGCGCCATTAAAGCTCAAAATTCCCGAAAATTTTAGATAAAAAACTGTGAACCTAGGCAGTCGGATAGAATTAAGGAGAGGCACGACTTGTTATTATACGGAATGTTTTGATTGTCTTATAATGGTTGGCGGCTTACGGTATTTCTCATCTTTACAGCGGTATCTATGCTCGTGGTAATGCCAAATTTTGGCGGTACGGGAGGTGGTGAGGTTTGTAGAAATTTTGAAATTTCTGGCGTTAAACGGCCTCTCAGAGGTCCGTGGGAGCACGATGTATTATTGGTTATTTGTGCTATAATATCGTTTCCTCGCTTACTGTATGGGCTCATTTTAGTGTATTTTTTACGAAAGTCATTGTAGATTACAAAAAAATTGGAGCTTACTTGTTATAGTCGTTTTGGAGTGAAATTTGGAAAGTGGACTGACAGAAACATTACTGGAGAGATTCTAAGGTCATTTTTAGGGCATTTTCGACAGTTGCATGGCGGATGATGTGGCGGTCGAGGTTTCCGAAGTGCATTTTCGTGTGTCGAGTTTTATGATTTTTGCGGGCAACCGCAAGGTGTACAAGACCCACTGGTTTATTTGGGGTTCCCCCTGGTCCAGCAATTCCTGTTACAGAAATCGCGATTTCAGCTTGTGAGTACTTTAATCCGCCTTCTGCCATTGCAATGGCGACTTCTTTAGAAACTGCACCGTATGTTTTTATCAATTCGGCACATACACCAACGAGGCGTATCTTAGATTCATTAGAATAAACGACGAATCCGCAGTCAAATACATCTGATGATCCTGCGATATTGGTAAGATTGGAAGCAATAAGGCCTCCTGTACAAGATTCAACGGTTGTTAAACGAAAACTCTTTTTGCGACAGGTTGCAAGGATCGCACGCGTTTGCTCTTCAAAAAAATATGTCATTTAGTAGATATCTCCCGGATAAAGGACAGTGGCTGTTGCAAGGGCAGCGATGCCTTCTTCACGACCGATGAATCCAAGTTTTTCATTTGTTGTTGCTTTTATGGATATTCGATTAGGTGAAATTTTGAGTATATTCACAAGATTTTCCACCATTTTATTGTGATAAGGCCCAATTTTTGGGTTTTCAGCAATTAGCGTGATGTCGATATTTGTGATACGACCACCTGCTTGTTTGACAATATTGAGAGCGTGTTGCAAAAAAGTTTCTGATAATGCATTTTTCCACTGAGGGTCGGAGGGAGGAAAGTGGGTGCCGATATCCCCCGCTCCTTGAGTTGCGAGAAGGGCATCTGTTAGTGCGTGAAGAGAAACATCAGCATCTGAATGCCCGCTCAATTTTTTGTGAAAAGGAATTTTTATACCGCACAGCGTAACGTGATTTCCTTCCTCGAAAGGATGGACATCATAACCATTTCCGGTGCGGATGTCGGGGAATATTTTCGTTTTTTTTTGAAGATAGCAATGCGCAGTTTTAAAATCTTCCTGCCATGTAATCTTGATGTTATTAGGACTTCCAGGGATGGTGCGCATAGGAATACCAAACCATTCGGCAATTGCAGAATCATCAGTGAATTCCTCCATACAGACTTTCTTTGCTCGTTCATGGGCGGCCAAAATGCGTTCAAATGGAAAGCATTGTGGAGTCTGTGCATTATAAAGATTTTTACGCGAGATTGTTTCAATAACACGCTGTTCTTGATTAACACGTTTAAGGGTGTCAGAGACGGAAATAACGGGAAGAACACCTTCCTCATGATTGACAGTGGTGTGGATTTTATCAAGAAGTTGCTTTTCGATAAAGGGACGTGCACCATCGTGAATATGAACATATTGAGGTCTTGTATTTTTAAGTGCTTGCAGCCCGCATAAAGTAGATATTTGGCGTGTATCGCCCCCTTCAATGATGATGAGCTGCTCTTTCAAATCACCTATAGCTTGTTCGCAAATTCGGTAATCCTCTGGATGAATGACGAGGATGGTGGTTGTGATTGCAGGGTGTTTCAAAAAACAACGCACAGCATGGGAGACAACCGGCTCTTGTCCTAAAAGCCGATACTGTTTCGGAATTTTTTGCGAAGATTTTGCTCTTTCGCCGCGTCCAGCGGCCAGTATTATGGCTGCAATAGAAATGCTTAATTTCCTTTCATATTATTTTAGCTGGTTGCCTTTCGATCATTAATTTTCTTTGGTTTTGAAAAGATATCTGTTGTAGGTCAGCAAGAGATGTTACTGACAAAACATCAAAAAAAGCATTTAATGCTTTTTTTAGGGTGGCATTTAGACCGCAGAAATTTACTAATGGGCAGCTAGTTTCCTCAGCATCAAAACATTCTGCCATGGAAAAATTATCTTCCGTTACTCTTATGACATCAGCTACAGAAATTTCTGCAGCGGGTTTTGCCAGCTTAACACCGCCATTGCGCCCTCGTACTGTTTGTATGAATCCTGCTTCAACGAGTGGTTGGAGGATTTTGAACAAAAAAAGTTCAGAGATAGCGTACGCTTCGGCAATTTCTGGAACACGATTCAGAGATTCTTGATTATCCGCACAATACATGAGCATTCGAAGGGCATAATTTGTCTGTTTCGTTAATCGCATTTCACCTCCTATATTAAAGCTCTACCGAGCGCACTTTGATTTGAAAACATTTCAAAAAACATTTCAAGAAGTGCTGGAACTTTAATTGTCAAGTCAAGTGCATTTAAAACGCGGTATTGGTATTGTCAATTTTTATCACGAGGAATTATATGATGGTTGTAATACAGGATAACGTGAGCTAATCATGAACACAACATCTGCGACAAATTTTCAAGATTGTGACAATGAGCAGTATCGCTTGAGTAAAGTGTACACATTTTTGGGTATAACGATTATCGTGTTGGCTTTGCTGACAGCTTCTGTTTCATTTATCATTCTTATTGGATTAACTCCTGTCGTTCCCAGTAGAGATATAACACTGATCCTTATAGGGGTTAATAGTGTTTGGGTTTTGGGGCTTGTGATCATCGTTCTCTACGAAATGATCCCTATCGTTCGCGCGTGGCGTTCGAGGCGTGCCGGATCACGTTTACATGTGCGCCTTATTTCATTATTCGCACTTGTGGCAACCATGCCAGCTGTCGCTATAGCTCTCGTATCAGGTCCTGCGCTTAATTTAGGACTTGACCGGTGGTTTGATACGACAACGCGGCAAATCGTAGGCTCTTCCATTGATTTGGCAAATGCGTACGCGGATGAAATGCTCCAAAATTTAAAAAATTTATCTTACACTATGGCGTTCGCACTTGATAATAAAAAGCTTCTAGAGCGTAATCCAGCTGAATATAGAATGCAGTTGACTCGTCATGCCGCAGGGCGCAATCTCCGTGGTGCATTTTTGCTAAGTTCAAGCGGGACTGTTTTTATATCAAGTGATCTTGGAGATGAAAGTGAATTGCCCATCCCGCCACCTAGTCTTATTGAGCGGGCAACAAGAACGAGTCCTTTTTCTTTTCAGCCGGGAGTTCATGATTATTTTGGTATTATTTTAAAATTTACCAATATACCAAATACATTTTTGTATTTGGTTCGCGACATCAATAAAGATGTTCTATCTGCTCTGCGCCTAACGGAAGTTAATACAGATCGTTATCATGATTTGAATGAAAATCGTTTGCCGACGCAAATCGCCTTTGGTGTGCTCTATTTATGTCTTTTTTTAAGTTTATTTCTGTCGGCTATTTGGACTGGCATCGGTGTGGCTGATCGCTTAGTGCGTCCCATTCGTCTTCTTATTGGTGCTGCTGATGATGTTGCAGCCGGGAATATGGAGGTTTTTGTACCAGTACGTGCTAGGGATGGAGATATTGGGCAGTTATCAAAAACTTTCAATTACATGGTGAGTGAGCTAAAGGGTAGACGCAATGAATTGATTGCAGTTCGCGATCAGATTGATGAGAGGAGGCGTTTTTCTGAGGCCGTTTTGTCTGGTGTGACGGCAGGTGTCGCTGGGATTGATTCTAGCGGTGATATTACGATTATAAACCGGTCTATTGAAGCGATGTTTGGTATTCGTTCTGAGCAAGTTATTGGACAAAGTCTTTTGTCATTAAGTTCTGAAATTTGGCAGGTTTTTAATTTTACGCGCTCACTAGGTCGTAAGAATCACCGTGAGCAAGTGACTCTGAGTGTTGCTGGGAAAGAGCGCGTTTGTAACGTGCGAATTACGATGGAAGAAGATGATGGACAAAGGCAGTCTTGGGTTTTGACAATTGATGATATTACGGATCTTGTTGAGGCACAGCGTTCATCCGCGTGGGCGGATATTGCGCGCCGCATTGCGCATGAAATTAAAAATCCACTGACACCTATTCAGTTATCTGCTGAGCGTATTCGCAAACGTTACGACAAAGCTATTACACAGGATCGAGAGGTCTTTGAACGGTGCATTGATACGATCATCCGACAAGTTGGAGATATTGGGCGTATGGTCGATGAGTTTTCTTCTTTTGCTCGCATGCCCAAACCGCGGATGCGTGTTTTAGATATACGAGGATTGCTGCGTGAAGCATGTTTCTTGATAGAAGTTGCTCGGCATGATATTGATTTTGAGCAAGATTTAGGAAATATGCCTCTTATGGGCGAATTTGATAATCGTCTTATTGTCCAGGCTTTTTGCAATGTTATCAAAAATGCAAGCGAGTCCATCGATTCCGTGATGCGAGAAGAGGGCATTCGCGGCCATATTTTGGTTCGTTCTTACCGTGAAGACGGGGCTTTAGTTGTGGATGTCATTGATAACGGTAAAGGACTTCCTAAAGAGCAACGACAAAAACTATTAGAACCTTATATAACAACGCGAGAGAAGGGGACAGGGCTTGGATTGGCTATTGTGCGAAAAGTTATTGAAGATCATGGTGGTTATATGGAACTGCATGATGCGCCGAAGAACTTTCATGAAGGTCGTGGTGCGATGATCCGTTTAGTGTTTTCGGTTGATGTGGCTGAACAAGGTGGTGTCGAACAAGTCACAGATTATAAAATAGGGGAATGAGATGGTGTCAGATATCTTAATTGTTGATGATGAAGCGGATATTCGTGAGCTTGTTGCTGGTATTTTAGATGATGATGGCTATGAAACACGCGTTGCATGTAATTCTGATGAAGCGCTGGCACAAATTAATGAACGTGTTCCAAAGCTGATTTTTTTGGATGTTTGGTTACAGGGAAGTCGTCTCGATGGATTGGCGTTGCTTGATGAAATAAAAACGCGATATCCTGCTCTTCCGGTGGTTATGATTTCTGGTCATGGTAATATTGAAACGGCTGTTTCCGCTATAAAGCGGGGTGCGTATGATTTTATCGAAAAACCTTTTAAAGCTGACAGGCTTGTGTTGGTTGCTGAACGGACTCTTGAGAATTCGAAATTAAAACGTGAGCTTTTAGAATTGCGTAAACGCTCAAATGAAACTCAAGAATTGCTCGGTACATCGTCCGCTATGAAGCATTTGCGCCAAACCGTGGAAAAGGTTGCACCGACCAATAGCCGCATCATGATTACTGGCCCTTCTGGTGCGGGAAAAGAAATGGTGGCACGCGCTATTCACGCACTTTCAGCGCGTTCTAATGGGCCGTTCGTCGTGATCAATGCAGCCATGATCACTCCAGAAAGAATGGAGATAGAGTTGTTTGGTAACGAAATGGAAGGAGGGGAGCGCAAGATTGGTGCGTTAGAAGAAGCTCACGGAGGGACATTGTATCTCGATGAAGTTGCTGATATGTCGCGTGAAACTCAAAGCAAAATTCTTCGGGTCTTAACGGGTCAGGCATTTGAACGAGTTGGTGGTACAAAGCGTGTTAAAGTGGATGTTCGTGTAATTTCTTCAACGGCACAGAATCTTGAAAATCTTATCGCTGATGGATGCTTTAGGGAAGACCTTTTTCATCGTCTTTCGGTTGTTCCTGTTTCTGTTCCATCGCTTTCCGCACGTCGTGAAGATATTCCAGAATTGGTGCGTCATTTTGTTAAAGTGATATCTCAACAAGTTGGTATTAAGCCGCGTGAAATCAGCGATGATGTTATGGCCATTTTTCAAACGCATGCTTGGCCAGGTAATGTGAGACAGTTACGCAATAATATTGAGCGTCTTCTTATTCTTGTTCGTGATGGCGATGATCCAATAACAGCAAAGAGTCTTCCTTCTGAGATGAGTGATTCGTTTCCTCGCCTTCAAATGGATGCAGATGAAAATATAATGAATTTACCTTTGCGTGAAGCGCGGGAATTGTTTGAAAAAAAGTATTTGGCGGCGCAAATTGGGCGTTTGGGTGGAAATATATCGCGTACAGCTGAATTCATAGGAATGGAGCGTTCGGCTTTGCATCGTAAATTAAAGGCACTTGGGGTTTCGTAGGTTATGCGCGTTATCATTTGTGGAGCTGGACAGGTCGGTTATGGGATAGCAGAGCGTCTTGCTGCCGAGAACCACGATGTTACTGTTATTGATATTGAAACGAGATTAATTAAAAAAATTTGCGATACGTTGGATGTCAGAGGATTAGTTGGCCATGGCTCGCGGCCCGAGGTGCTTTTAGCTGCAGGTGCGGATAAAGCTGATATGCTAATTGCAGTGACTTTATTTGATGAAGTTAATATGGTTGCCTGTCAAGTGGCGCATTCGTTATTTAATATTCCAACTAAGATAGCCCGTATTCGTTCACAATCTTATTTAGAATCATATTACAAGACTCTCTTTTCTAGAGAAAATATTCCTATCGATATGGTTATTTCTCCAGAGATTGAAGTTGGTGAAATGGTTTTACGTCGCATTTCTTTACCTGGTGCAATAGATGTCCTTTATTTTTGTAATGATGATATCGTTGCGTTGGCTTTAGAGTGTATGGAAGATTGTCCGGTTATTAATACACCTTTGCGTCGGTTGACGGAACTTTTTCCGGATCTTCGTACGACAGTTACTGCTATAAAGCGTGGGTCGGAATTATTAATTGCACATTCGGATACACAATTACGCGTTGGTGATGTGACTTATCTTGTTGCTGCTCGTGATCAGATGCGCCGTGCGGTTGGGCTTTTTGGTCAAAAAGAGCAAGATGCGCATCGCATGGTCATTGCAGGGGGTGGGCATATTGGTCTTTATGTTGCTCAGGCTATTGAAAAACGCGTACATAAATCAAAGCTGAAAATTATAGAATCGCAAAGGGAGAGGGCGCTAATAATTGCTGATCAACTCGAGAGGACAACTGTTTTGTATGGTAATGTGCTAGATCCAGTAATCCTCCAAGATGCTAAAATAGGCCAGGCTGATTTAATGATTACGTTAACTAATCAGGATCAGGTCAATCTTTTGAGCGCTATTATTGCCAAAAGACTAGGGTGTAAGGCTAATATGGTGTTAATTAATAATGTCGCTTATCAAGAGTTTAGCCGTGCGGTTGGTGTAGATGCATATCTTAATCCTCATAGCGTTACCATATCAAAAATTTTACAACAAATGCGTCGTGGCCGTATTCGGGCTGTTCATTCAGTTTTTAATGGTCAGGCAGAAATTATTGAGGCTGAAGCGATGCAAACATCCTCATTGGTTGGTAAGACGTTGTCAGAGCTGAATTTATCGGATGGTTTGAGGATTGGTGCGATTTATCGCAATAGAACGATAATACAACTCTCCGCGAACACGCGCATCTTACCTGGAGATCGAATAGTGATTTTTTCTCTCGCTGATAGTGTTCATGATGTTGAGCAATTATTTCGGGTGAGTCTCGAGTATTTTTGAGTGTTTTCCACGGTATTCACATATTTAGACACAGTAGTTGATATAGGTTAACTACGAGGCTGGCCGTATTTTTCTCCAACGACCGTGATTAGAAAAAGCATAAAATTTTTCAGCTAAGTGCTGGGAAATTCGCGTATTTGTTTGCGCTATGGTATAGGAATCCGAATCACTCTTGCTGATTCTGTGTCTTAATTTTGTCAATTTAATGTTTAAAAGAGTCTATAATCGTCTAATTTTTAGATTTTTTAGTGTTATATTGATGAAATATTAATAGAGTGGTTGATTAGAAACAGATGTTTACCTAGTTAAGTGTTTTTATGAGATGAAGGCGGGGTTTTGTTTGTTAAAAATACCCCGTGAGGGGGTGTGTGCATTTTGTTTTCCATCCTATAATCTTGTTTTTGGGCTGTGTGGGTGTTGTGGGGGCAAGCACAAATAGGTACTTACGAGTGGAATGGAAGAAAGTGCCGATTTTTTGTAGGGCGCGGGTGTCGGTAGTTTTTCGTGACTAATAAATTTTATCTTTATGAATTTTAAGGAAAAGAAATATTGTTGTTGAACTAGGCAAAAAGTTGAATACATTTTTCATTCGGTTTTTTGTACTGTATTGTTCGTTGTAGCGCGATTTATTGGGGCTTTATGTGAGCAGAAGAGTAAACATTGTTCGGTGGGTATCGAGGAGAGTTTTTTCGTTCGGTGAGTGGTGTTCTGCATTTTTTTTTCTCGTAATTTGTTTAGGTATGGTTGTTATGGTTATTTTAACTAATGCAGTTTTAGCTTTGTTTAAACAGATTTAGTGTGGTTCGTGTAAGGGACTTTTGTAGTTTAGGGGTGAATATATTGGACATGTAGGGCCAATTATCACAGTTAGTGGAAGTGAAAGTATGAATGATTCGATAGAAACAGCGTTAAGTCTTGTTCCCATGGTTGTCGAACAGACTAATCGTGGCGAGCGGGCTTATGATATTTTTTCTCGTCTTTTAAAGGAGCGGATCGTTTTTATTAATGGTCCTGTCGAAGATGGTATGGCGATGCTTGTTTGCGCGCAATTGCTTTTTTTGGAAGCAGAAAATCCCAAAAAGGAAATCAGTATCTATATTAACTCTCCGGGTGGTGTTGTGACGTCTGGCATGGCAATTTATGATACCATGCAATTCATCCGTCCTCCTGTTTCTACGCTTTGCATGGGGCAGGCAGCATCTATGGGATCGTTACTCTTAACTGCTGGAGCGAGGGGCCGCCGCTTTGCATTGCCAAATGCGCGTATTATGGTGCACCAGCCATCAGGTGGTTTTCAGGGTCAAGCCTCAGATATTGAGCGGCATGCTCAGGATATTATAAAGATGAAGCAACGTTTAAACGAAATTTATGTTCAACATACGGGGCAGGAATATGACGTTATCGAGAGAACTCTTGATCGTGACCATTTCATGACAGCAGAAGAATCAAAGCAATTTGGTTTGGTTGATAGTGTTATACAATATCGTACAGAGACTGAAAAGGGAGAAGATTAAGGTCTTGCTCTTGGAAGGAGTGGCTGCTTTAGATAAGAGGTTTCTTGGAGATATAATTTGAAGGTATAATGAGTGGTAAAAAATGCTTAAGTTATTGTGATGTACGATGCGTGGTGTTTTGAGTTTTTTATGGTTGTTATTATGAAAAACTTCCTTTGAAAAGACGAAGTCTTCATATATCGTGGTGAAAGGAAAGTGAGATGAGCAAAATTGGCAATAGCGGGAGCGAATCGAAGAATACTCTCTATTGCTCGTTCTGCGGCAAGAGTCAGCATGAGGTGCGTAAGCTCATTGCAGGTCCTACAGTGTTCATCTGTGATGAATGCGTGGAGCTTTGCATGGACATTATTCGTGAAGAAAATAAGTCTTCTGGGGTTAAGGCGCGTGACGGTGTTCCTACTCCACAGGAGATTATAACGGTTCTCGATGATTACGTTATTGGTCAGCGGCACGCGAAGCGCGTTCTTTCTGTTGCTGTCCATAACCATTATAAGCGGCTTGCGCATCAGTCCAAGAGTGATGATATCGAATTGGCAAAGTCCAATATTCTCCTTGTTGGTCCAACGGGATGCGGCAAAACCTATTTAGCGCAAACATTGGCACGTATTATTGATGTTCCTTTTACTATGGCTGATGCGACTACGTTGACTGAGGCGGGTTATGTCGGTGAGGACGTTGAAAACATCATTTTAAAGCTTTTGCAAGCGGCTGATTACAATGTTGAGCGTGCTCAGCGTGGTATTGTTTATATCGATGAGGTTGATAAAATTTCCCGTAAAGCGGAAAATCCCTCCATCACAAGAGATGTTTCAGGGGAGGGTGTTCAGCAGGCGCTATTAAAAATTATGGAAGGAACGGTAGCTTCGGTTCCTCCGCAGGGAGGGCGCAAACATCCGCAGCAGGAGTTTCTTCAGGTTGATACGACAAATATCTTATTTATTTGTGGGGGCGCTTTTGCGGGTCTGGAGCGGATTATTTCTGGGCGTGGAGAGAAGACTTCTATTGGTTTTTCTGCTACCGTTAAGGCGCCTGATGAGCGTTGTGTTGGCGAGATTTTTCGCGATCTAGAGCCCGAAGATCTTATAAAGTTTGGTTTGATACCGGAATTTATCGGCCGTCTTCCTATTGTGGCTACTTTGGAAGATTTGGATGTTAACGCGCTAGTTCAAATTTTGTCGCAGCCGAAAAATGCGTTGGTGAAGCAGTATCAGCGCCTTTTTGAGATGGAGAATGTTGAATTGGTGTTTCATGAAGATGCTCTACGGGTTATTGCCAAGAAGGCTATCGAGCGGAAAACAGGCGCGCGCGGTTTACGTTCAATCATGGAAAAGATACTGCTTGAGACAATGTTTGAGTTACCTGCTCTTGAGGGTGTTCAAAAAGTTGTGATTTCGAGTGATGTTGTTGATGGGAAGGCTCGCCCTCTTTACCTTTATTCTGAGTGTGCTGAAGATAAAGAAAATGTATCGGCATGATATTATTAGGTATAGAGGGTTGCGGTAGATGTCGTTCAGAAGTGGGTGTTTTGGATGTTTTAGGCATATGATTCTCGCCTTGTATCTTGCAGCTGTCATTTTGCATGTTGTGAAAGATTGGAAGGTCTTATAAAGGTGGGTTTGTGTGTTAGTGCAGGTCGTAGGCTCCAGAAAGGAAAGTTATGCAGTATATTGATGAAAAGGCAAGCGAGATAAAAGGGGAACTTTACGCTGTTTTACCTCTTCGCGATATTGTTGTTTTTCCGCATATGATCGTGCCACTTTTTGTAGGGCGAGAGAAGTCGATTCGCGCTCTTGAGAGGGCAATGGAGGCCGATAAACAGATATTGCTGGTTACGCAAAAAAACGCTTCCGATGATGATCCTAAGTCGGAGGATATTTACGATATCGGTACGTTTGCTAATGTGCTCCAATTTCTAAAGCTTCCGGATGGAACCGTAAAGGTTTTGGTCGAAGGTACAGCTCGTGCAAAGATTAGCCGATTTACTGAAAACGATGACTATCATCAAGCGTTTGCAATTTTCCCAGAGGAGCCACAGGAGGATGTTGTTGAGATTAAGGCTCTTTCTCGGTCCGTGATTACCTACTTCGAAAATTATGTAAAGCTTAATAAGAAAATTTCTCCTGAGGTTGTTAATGCAATCAGCCAGATTGATGACCCCTCTAAGCTCGCCGACACCATCGCCTCGCATTTGGTGATCAAGCTTGGAGAGAAACAGGAAATGCTAGCTTTGCTGCCTATACGTGGTCGTCTCAAGCGTATTTTGTCATTCATGGAAGGGGAAATTTCTGTTTTGCAAGTTGAAAAGCGTATTCGTTCGCATGTTAAGCGCCAAATGGAAAAAAACCAACGAGAATATTATCTCAACGAGCAGATGAAGGCCATTCAGAAAGAATTGGGTGCAGGTGATGATAGCCGCGATGAATTGTCTGAATTAGAGGAACGCATCGCTAAAACTAAATTTTCAAAAGAGGCTCGTGAGAAGGCTGGTGCGGAGCTGAAAAAATTACGCAATATGTCACCTATGTCTGCAGAGGCGACGGTCGTGCGTAATTATCTTGATTGGCTTCTGGCGATACCTTGGGGCAAGAAGTCAAAAATTAAGAATGATTTGGACTTTGCTGAAAAAATAATGGACAATGAACATTTTGGTCTCGGTAAAGTTAAGGAGCGGATTATTGAATATTTGGCAGTACAAAGTCGGGCTTCAAAGATAAAAGGTCCTATCATTTGTTTGTTGGGTCCTCCCGGTGTTGGAAAGACATCCCTTGCACGTTCTATTGCGAAAGCAACGGGTCGTGAATACGTCCGTGTATCGTTAGGCGGGGTGCGAGATGAAGCAGAGATTCGCGGGCATCGTCGTACTTATATTGGATCTATGCCTGGTAAAATTGTTCAGTCCATGAAAAAGGCAAAAAGATCAAATCCGCTTTTTCTGCTCGATGAAATTGATAAAATGGGACAAGATTTTCGTGGGGACCCTTCGTCGGCTTTATTGGAGGTGCTTGATCCTGAGCAAAATGGTGCGTTTATTGACCATTATCTGGAGGTAGAGTACGATCTCTCTGATGTGATGTTTATCGCGACGGCAAATACGCTTAATATTCCAGGACCGTTAATGGACCGGATGGAGATTATTCGTATTGCTGGTTACACTGAATGTGAAAAGATGGAGATCTTTAAGCGGCATCTTTTTCCGAAGGCGTTGAAGGATCACTGTTTATCTAAAAAAGAGTTTAGTGTCTCTGATGATGCCGTCAGATCGATTATTCAATTTTACACGCGTGAGGCTGGAGTTCGCAGTCTTGAGCGTGAATTGATGAAGATGGCGCGTAAGTCAGTAACAAAGATTTTTAAGACTCGTCAGAAGTCTGTGAGAATTACAGAAGATAACGTCGGTGATTTTTTGGGCACTAGGCGTTATCGGTTTGGACAAATCGAAGGGGAAAGCCAGGTTGGTGTTGTTACTGGGCTTGCGTGGACTGAAGTTGGCGGGGAATTGTTGACTATCGAAGGTGTTGTTATGCCAGGTAAAGGCAAGATGACTGTCACGGGGAATTTACGTGATATTATGAAGGAGTCAATCTCTGCGGCGGCGTCTTATGTGCGTTTTCGTGCTGTTGATTTTGGTATAGAGCCTCCGCTTTTTGATAAACGTGATATTCATGTGCACGTTCCAGAGGGGGCTACGCCGAAGGATGGTCCATCCGCTGGGATTGCGATGGTTACGGCGATCGTTTCGGTGTTGACTGGGATAGCTGTACATAAAGATATTGCAATGACTGGAGAAATTACTCTCCGTGGGCGCGTTTTGCCGATTGGTGGTCTGAAGGAAAAGCTCCTTGCAGCTCTCAGAGGAGGTATAAAAAAGGTGCTTATTCCTGAGGAAAATGCAAAAGATTTGATAGAAATTCCTGATGATGTTAAAAACAATATGGAGATCATTCCGGTTAGTCACGTCAGTGAGGTTCTTGAGCACGCTTTAGTTCGGTTTCCTGAGGCTATTGAGTGGATAGAGTCTCCTGCGGTGACTGCAGGCGTCGGGACAGAGAGCGATAACGGGGGGATGCAGATTGCTCATTGATTCATCGTATAGTTGTGATCGTGCTTTTAGAAGTCGTAGAGCTTATTTTCTGTTCGCCGTCTTTCTTTGGTTGCAAAAAGTGAAAAAAACCGTGAATAACTATGATTTTTGCCAAAAAAACAATGATCTGGGTAAAAATAAGACTTCTGTTTGCTGTACTTTTAAATAAACTGGTCGGTGTGGTGAGGTCATGTCATCCAATAATATAGGGAAAGGAAATGTTCAATGAATAAAAGTGAATTGGTTAGCTCTGTTGCCGAAAAGACAGGTATTTCGAAAGCGCATGCTGGTTCTATGGTTGATGCTTTTATTGATTCCGTGACAGAAGCTTTGGCTTCTGGAGATGATGTTCGCCTTCCGGGTTTTGGTTCTTTTGAAGTTTCTCATCGTGCTGCAACAAAGGGGCGTAATCCTTCAACCGGTGCTGAGATTGATATTCCAGCTCGATCAGTGCCTAAGTTTTCTGCAGGGAAAAGCCTTAAAGAAGCTGTTAACAAGAAATAATTTAGGTCGCACTAAAAAACCCGATTTATTGATAAGCGGGTTTTTTCCGGGGTTATCTCGCGTGCTTTAGCTTTAAAGTTCTAAAAGGTTCTGATTCAAGTATCGTGGGTGGTATCAAGGGGGTTTTTGTGCTTTTTTTTGCGTGCGGTTGGTGCGTATTTTTCTGAGCTGAGGTTTTTTGTAACAGCAGAAATTGCTGGTTTTGAATTGTGGTTGATCAGTTGAGGGTAGGTATTTAAGAATCGTCATCCCACAATGTCGGGGTTTTTTTTGATTTTGCGTTGTTTGTCGGGTCCTGTGATAGCACAATTGGTGTTTGTTGGTTTTTGCGGGATGATGTTACGTCGATATAAGGACTCTGGGGGGCGGTACTGTGGAAGCGGGGTTTGTTCATTGAGTAAGTCCATCGAGTAAAGTGGTGAGTGGTATAAGTTTTCAGGAATTAGGATGTATGGATGACTAGGGACTGATTTTTTTCGTCCGTTGGTTGTTTTTTTTGAAACATTCAAGAATGTTGTGGTTCGTAGTGGTTAAGGGGGCGCTGCAGCCTACATTTAAAAAGGTAACCCGTGTCCTCTGGGGTTTCTGTTGTGGGTGTTTTTGTGCGTCCTTTGTGCCATTGAGTTTTCCCAGCGAAATGTGATTTTAATTTTTAAAAACGAGGTGTTTCATTGGAAATATCGGTAAGTTCGGGAGGGGTTGTAACGACAGTCCTGCAAGGCTTTGGAATTTCTCCTGAAAATGCTGATCCATTTTCTGTATTTTGTTTCGTTATTTGAAAAAATGCGCTTAAGTAAGTGTTTCTGAGTTCGCTTCTCTAGTGGAGCTGGGCGGTGGTGAGGGCGTTGGTTGATTCCGATGTGGTTGAATGGGATTATTTTTCTACGATTTTTTGTAAGTTTTTGAAAAGATATAATTTTTTTCTTGATTTTCTGAATTGTATTTTTTGTTATTTTCAATGTTTGAATTTTTATGTGAATTTCATTACCCTTCTTCGAAAATGCAGATCAGAACAGTTCTTTCTTGTTTTTTGCGGGGCCGGTTTTGTTTCAGTGAGGTTAATACTTGTACTGATTAAGCTTAAGCGGGTTTTACGGGATAGAGGGACAGCGATAGTGGCGATATAATGCAAATTTTCGGAAAGTTTTTAGATTTTCGTGTTTTTGTTCTGATGATAGCTGATAGGGAGATTTTTAAGCTTTTATGACATTTTCAACTCTTCATGGTTAATAGTCGGTGTACTTTAAAAAAGGTCCCTTGTTGATACACGTAATTTCGCTTGTTTATGAGGCATCAGGGTAGAGGGGGCGGGATAGGTCAGTTTTTGGGCTCATTCGTTTTATGGGCAGAAGTTTTTTTGTTACGTTTGTGCATAAGATAGGGAATCTTGAGTTCAGCAGTTTGGTATTTTTTCTCGTTGTTTTCGTCATTGCTCCAGGTGATGTGGATTGGAAAATTGAAATCAACGTGATCTGCTTTTAGCGGGAGTACTCTCTTTCAAAAAAGCGCGAATTTGATTTTAATTAATTCGTAAAAGAGGTGCGTGTTTGGCTTTTTTATATATTTATTTGCTTTTTTTCTTGAATTAATGGTATAGAAACGCCGCTTGTATAATGTTATTGGTTTGCAAATTTGAGCGGATGTGGCGAAATTGGTAGACGCACCAGATTTAGGTTCTGGCGGGAGACCGTGGGGGTTCGAGTCCCTCCATCCGCACCAGTGTTTTTTTGATGTGATGGACTTCGGTATATTTTGAAGTTTGTTTTATATAGTTTGACACTTGAGTGTTGAAATGCAGTTGTTACCAGAGCGGGTTTTTTTCCCTCTCCTTAGATATATGAAGGTTGTTTGATGCAGGTTACCGAGACGCTTAATGAAGGACTGAAGCGCGAAATTAAGATCGTGGTTCCGGCGAGGGATCTAGAGGAAAGACTGAATGAACGGTTAGATGATACAAAGGGAAAAGTCAGAATTAATGGTTTTCGCCCTGGTAAGGTTCCTACTGGGTACTTGCGAAAAATGTATGGTAAGTCTTTCATGGCGGAAATTCTGAATGAGATTCTCAGCGATGCTCCCCGTTCTGTTTTGGCTGACCGTAATGAACGTTCGGCAATGCAGCCGCAAGTTGATATGGATGAAGATGAAAAAATTCTGGACGGTAAAACCGATTTTGTTTTCAGTTTGAAATATGAAATTTTGCCAAGTTTTGAAATTAAAGATTTTGACCATATCGAGGTTGTTCGTGAGGTTGTGGCTGTTCCTGAACAAGAGGTTGATGAGCAAGTGGAGCGTGTTCTAGCTTCTACGCGCAATTATTCTCCTAAAAGTGGTCCTGCTGAAGAGGGGGATCGCATTGAGGTGGATTATTTGGGCAAAATTGATGGTGTTCCATTTGAGGGAGGGGCCAGCAGTGATGCAAAGTTGATTTTAGGGTCGAGGCAGTTTATCCCAGGTTTTGAGGAACAGTTAGTTGGAGCAAAGGCTGGGGATGTTAAGACGATTTCTGTTAAGTTTCCTGATGATTATAGTGCTGCGCATTTAGCTGCTAAGAATGCGGAGTTTGATGTCACTGTCAAAGCTGTCTCTAAACCAGATGATTTGAGGATTGATGATGAATCGGCAAAAAAGCTTGGTTTGGAGTCTCTAGATCGATTGCGTGAGGTTGTGCGCGGGCAAGTTGAAAGTCAATATGGAGTGGTGGTACGTCAGAAAATTAAGCGCCAGATCCTTGATGCTTTAGATGCCGATTATAGTTTTGAGATACCTGAAGGGCTTCTGGAAATTGAGTTTAATAACATATGGTCTCAGATTAATAGAGATTTAAAGGAAGCTGGCAAAGGTTTTGAAGATGAGGGGGTTACTGAAGAGCAGGCGCGGGAGGAGTACCGCGTGCTTGCACGGCGTCGTGTTCGCCTTGGTCTGGTGCTTTCTGAAATTGGGATGAAGGTTGGTGTCCAAGTAAGTGATGATGAGTTAAAGGCGGCAATTTTTGACCAGGTTCGACAATATCCTGGACGAGAAAGAGAAATGATGGATTTTTTCAACAAAAGCCCGGAGGCCGTTGCGGGGTTGCGTGCTCCAATTTTTGAAGAAAAGGTTATCGACTATTTGTTGGAACGGATAAAAGTTGTAGATAAAGAAGTGACGGTCGAAGAACTGATGAAGGAAGATGGCGAATTGGGTTGTGCTGAGTCCAAGTCGGAAAAGAAAAAATCTACGGTGAAGGGAAAAAGTGCAGAAAAAAAATCGGCCAAAAAGAAGATGTCTAAAAAAAGTTAATATTTGCGTTGAGAGTGTTGCCGGTAAGGATTGGCTTTTTGTTTAGATTATGCTGTGGGCTCGTGGTCGCTGCGTCTTTTAGATTGGCCATTTGGTGTGTTTTTTAATGTTTGTGATGGATTGGCAATGGAGATCATTGATACGCGTGTTCCTGATTCTAGGCGTTTAATTTCTGGAAGCACAGGTGAGTGGGAGGTTGTCATTGGCGTGGAGGTCCATGCGCAAATTGTGTCGGATTCGAAGCTTTTTTCAGGGGCATCGACTGGGTTCGGTGCTGAGCCAAACAGCCATGTATCTCTTATTGATGCGGCTATGCCCGGCATGCTTCCTGTCGTTAATCAGGAATGTGTTCGTCAGGCAGTTCGCACTGGTTTAGGGTTAAGGGCTAATATTAATCTGAAGTCTGTTTTTGATCGTAAGAATTATTTTTATCCAGATTTACCACAAGGATACCAAATTTCGCAGTTTCGGCATCCGATAGTTGGCGAAGGGAAGGTCGTTATATCGGTCCGTCCGGATTCAAGTGCCCAATTTGAGGATATTGAAATTGGAATTGAAAGACTGCATCTTGAGCAGGATGCCGGAAAGTTGATGCATGATCAGCATCCGACAATGTCGTTTGTTGATCTTAATCGTTCCGGTGTAGCACTCATGGAAATTGTGTCTAAGCCAGATATGCGCTCGTCTGATGAAGCAAAGGCATATATGACAAAGCTACGAGCAATCGTTCGTTATCTGAATACTTGTGACGGTAATATGGATGAAGGTTCTATGCGCGCGGACATCAATGTGTCGGTTCGTCGTCCTGGTCAAAAATTTGGTACACGCTGTGAAATTAAGAATGTTAACTCTATTCGGTTTATTGGTCAGGCGATTGATTATGAGGCGCGGCGTCAAATTTCTATTCTGGAAGATGGTGGTGTCATAGATCAAGAGACGCGGTTGTTTGATGCTGCCAGAGGTGAGACACGGTCTATGCGTTCAAAGGAAGAGGCGCATGATTACCGTTATTTTCCAGATCCTGATCTTTTGCCGTTGGAACTTGATCAAGCATTTGTGGACGCTTTGGCGGCGGAATTGCCTGAATTGCCTGATGAGAAAAGGAGGCGTTTCATTGATGATATGGGGTTGACCGCATATGATGCTTCCATTCTTGTGACGGAGAAGGCTATCGCTGATTATTTTGAAGAAGTTGCGCGTGGTCGTGATGAAAAAATGGTAGCTAATTGGGTTATTAATGATTTTCTTGGGGCTTTAAATAAAGGTAATCGTGAGATTAAAGATGCGCCAGTGACGCCGGATCAATTGGGATGTATCATTGATCTTATAAAAGAGGGGGCTGTATCCGGAAAAATCGCCAAAGATCTATTTGAGATTATTTGGAGTGAGGGTGGTGATCCTCGTCAGGTGGTAGAAAAGCGCAATATGAGGCAGGTGACGGATATAGAAGCCATTGAGAAAGTTGTCGATGAGGTTGTTGCTGGTAATTCCGATAAAGTTGAGCAAGCAAAAAAGAAGCCTGCCTTGGTAGGTTGGTTCGTTGGACAAGTGATAAAAGCTACTGCTGGTAAGGCAAATCCTCGGATTGTCAATGAGTTGATCAAGGAAAAGCTCGGTATAGACTGACCCAATGTTGTTATTTTAAGAGGGATTGGGCGTTTGTGAATACGCTGTCTTCTTTTTGTTGAGGGGAGGCTAGGGTTGTGGGGGAGGATGCTTTCGTTCGACGATGTTTGTACAATTCTGATTGTTTTGGTGTGCGCTTTGAGGATGGAATAGGGTATGATTGTTTTCTTTAAGCAGGTTTTTACGTGGTGGAATGGTAATACCGTGGGTACGCGCTTTTTTACGTGGCGCAAGGGTAGATGTATAGGAAAGGACCAGTTTGGTAATATTTATTATGAAGGGGGCCGTCACAAGGATGGTTATCCGCGTCGTTGGGTGATTTACAAAGATTACTCTGAAGCCTCTACTATTCCGCCGGGCTGGCATGGCTGGATTCATCATCGTTGCGATGTACCTCCTACGCAGGAGATGTATCAGCCATATGAGTGGGAGAAGATTTACGTTGCAAATATGACGGGGACGAGCGCGGCTTATCGTCCAAAAGGATCGATTGCTCGCGGTGGTGAGCGTTCTTGTGTGCATGAGGATTACAGCGCATGGTCGCCAGAGACGTAAAGTATTTTCGTGGTCCAGGGTGTTTTTTATTTTTTTTATAAATTATAGTAGAGACGGTATTTTTTGGTGCGATTGGTTTAGTGTTATGAGTTTTTGTGTCCCTTCAGGATTAAAGCGCGCATGGTGTGTTTGTTTTATAGGAATTGTGGCGGCTTTGTCTTCGTCTGGTTTGGGGAGGGCTGGGCGTGTTAGCAATGGGATTGCAGTTTTTGCGGGGCTTGATAAGATCACTGGCCGGACCACCCGTTTTGAAGTTTCTCTCGGTGAAGTTTATCAATATGGTGCTTTGCAGGTGACAGCGCGGGCATGCTATACGAGTTCTAAGGATGAGCCGACTCGTACAGCTGGTTTTGTTGAAGTTAATGAGGTAGCGTTGGATAGGGAGATACAGCGCATTTTCACAGGGTGGATGTTTGCAGATAGCCCTGGCTTAAACGCTGTGGAACATCCCATTTATGATGTGTGGCTAAAAGATTGCAAGTGAGGTTTTTGGTCTTGGCACGTTATGATTAAAATTTGGGGGCTCCATTGTTGTTATTTTGTATTAGGGGAGTCTTCGCTCGCGGCGGTTTCTGAAAAGATAGTAGATGAGAGATGCGTAAGTGTGTGAGCAGTTTTGCTTTTCCATTTTTGTGGAAATATATCAATGGGTGGGCGGTGATTTTTTGTGTTATTGGCAGAATAAGGGTTTCGTCTAGTTTTTCAGCGGTGTCAGTTTAAGCTGAGTGTGATTGCGCTAGCGTTGCTGGTTACTTTCTGCATAGGGGGCTGTCGGTTGTTTAAAATGATGTAGATTTTACGCAATGAGGAACACTAATCATCGATACGGCAGCGGTTTTTTGTCAGGAAAACAACAGAGAGAGTGGTTGTTGGATGTGCCGTCGGTTGTAGTTGCCTTAGCGATATTTTGTTTTTGTATTCATTTCATTTCCAGATACTTTCTTTCTGACCAATTATACAGTAGAATTTTCGGACTTTTTTCTTTTACGCCGGTATCATTTAAGGCTGATCCTTTGTTTTTTTTTCATACTGTTATTAGCTATTCGTTTATGCACGGTAGTTTTGAGCATACTGCTATCAACATGGCTTGGCTCTTAGTTTTCGGATCTTATTTGGTGAACCGTTTTGGTAATTTTCGCTTTTTGATTTTTTTGGCTTTAACAGCGGCTGTTTCCGCATTAAGCTACTTTTTCTTGCATCAAGATAGTGCAGCGTCGCTTGTCGGGGCATCAGGCGCAATTTCTGGAATGATGGGCGCTGCGGCACGTTTCGGTCTTCTTTCTGCCCATTTTAATTATGGTTCGCAGAGTGGAAGGCACTCTCGTTCTCTGTTGTTTATCAAACAAGAACCTCGCTCAAGAACTATGTTTGTTTATGTGGGTGTGTGGTTGATTGGTAATTTCGTCGTGGGTATTTTTAATTCTTTGTTCGAAGATGGTAGTGCCAAAATAGCTTGGGAAGCGCGCGTTGGGGGGCTTTTGTCAGGTTTTTTGTTAGCTCGTTTTTTTGATAATTCGCGAAGAAAAGAAAAAATCATGGTCTAAGATATTTGTGGGCTGCATAAAGTGCCACCGTTGCTGCATTAGAGACGTTTAATGATTTAATACTTCCTGGCATATCGAGTCGTGCTAACGTATGAACAGTTTCTCGCGTTTTTTTGCGCAATCCTCTTCCTTCTGCTCCCAGGACAAGGGCAATTTTTTGTCCTGTTAATGTTATTTCCAGTGGTAGATCACCTTCTGAATCGAGCCCAAAGCTGATAAAATCTGCTTTGTGAAGTTCTTCAAGTGCTGAGGCAAGGTTTCGTACGGTAATATAATCGATTAATTCCAAAGCTCCAGAGGCCGCTTTAGCGAGGACGCCACTTTCTTGAGGTGAGTGGCGATGGGTGGTAACAAGTGCGCCGGCGTTAAACGCAACTGCAGAACGCATAATAGCACCGACATTGTGTGGATCGGTGATTTGATCCATTACGATGATGAGGTCGGTATTTGCTAATTCGGATAATTGGCATGGCTCAAGAGGTTTAGTTTCTGCAACAACGCCTTGATGGACTGCGTCATTTCCGACAAGCATATCGAGTTGTTTGGGTGAGCATAGAGCAACGGGACAGGGAAAATCTGATTCTGGCATATTTAGTCGTTTGAGAGCATTTGGTGTGATGTAGATGCAATCAAAAATTCTTTTTGGGTTTTTTAAAGCTGCATAAACCGAATGAATTCCGTAAAGACGGATCATTTCTTGCTTGAAGGGGGAAAGTTTTTGTCTCGAGCGCGTTGTCAGAGAAGGGAACGAGCTTCCCGCGTCGCGGCGCCGGCGATGCAAATGAGCACAACGAGAACGTTTGAGTATTTTTTCTTTCATGTATTTATTTATAACCTATTAATGATAAAAGCAGATAGAAAACCATAATTTTTAATTATTCCTGAAAAAATCCGTAAAATTGTATTTATTTTGTTGACAGATACGATACTAATCGTCATAACCGCTCCGCAGGCCTGGTATTGATGAGGTGGTCAGAGTTTTAGTCGTAGATTATATCTCGTTGCGCAGATTTGTCGATGTAATGGAGGGGTGCCCGAGTGGTTAAAGGGGGCGGACTGTAAATCCGTTGCGTATGCTACGTTGGTTCGAATCCAACCCCCTCCACCATTTATCGAAGGAGAGTTTGCGTGTTCTGCGGGTATAGCTCAATGGTAGAGCAGCAGCCTTCCAAGCTGAATATGCGGGTTCGATTCCCGCTACCCGCTCCATAGTTGTTTGTGGCGACGAGTGGTTGTGATGCAGTGGCGCCTTTTATTGTGGGTTGGGCTGCGTTTTCGTCTAAAAGTGTGGTCGTTGGATTAAGAGTATCAAGCCGGCAGGGTTTAGTTTTGCGGGCCTATTTTTTAGGCGTTAGTACAAGACGAGAGATTGACGACAATGGCGAAGAGCAAATTTGAACGTAAGAAGCCGCATGTTAACATTGGTACGATTGGTCACGTTGATCATGGGAAGACCTCTCTGACTGCGGCGATCACCAAGTATTTTGGTGAATTTAAGGCGTAT